>CAZXCO010000029.1:0-3145 GCA_964639095.1 uncultured Solibacteraceae bacterium | reverse complement strand
GGCATCCATGAATATCCTGCATAATGCATTCGCATTGACGACTGCACAGCGCGGTCTATGGTTCAGCCAGAGGATTTCGCCGGGCGCGATCCTGAACATTGCCGAAGCCGTCGAAATTCGCGGGCAGATCAAACCCGGTTTGTTCCAGCGTGCACTGCGGCAAGTGCTCATCGAAGCCGAACAACTGCGGGTGCGCATCAGGGAGCACAATGGACACCCGCAGCAGGTCGTTCAATCCTCCCATGACTGCGAATTCCCTTATCTGGATTTCAGCGAAGACTCGGATCCGCATGAAGCAATCCAACACTGGATGCAGCATGAAGTGGCCCAGCCGCTCAATCTGGCGAACGACGCGCCCTGGATATCCGCGCTATTGAAAGCCGCCGACGGGCATTACTTCTGGTATCACCGCGCACACCATATGGTGTGCGACGGCTATGGCGGCGGCATGGTGGCACGGCGTCTGGCGGATGTGTACACCGCCTGGGCGAATGGCGCCGAGCCGGTGGAAAACGCGTTTTCAACCGTTCAGGCGACAGTTGAAGCCGAGGCGTCGTATCGGAATTCGCGTCACTTCCACAGGGACCGTGAATACTGGCTGCGACAACTGGAGCGACTGCCCGAGGCAGTGACGCTGTCGCATTCGCCCCACAGGCATGGACCTGGCAACAAGCTTCTCCGCAGCACCGGCCGCCTTTCCGCCGCTGCGGCGCAAAGGATCACCGCAATCGCAAAAACCGCCGGCGTAAGTGTGCCGCAGGTTCTTATCAGCGTCATCGCAACTTATTATCAGCGCATTACCGGTGCGTGCGATCTGGTATTCGGTATGCCGGTGTCAGGGCGGATCAATAGTGTGCTGCGTCACGCAGTGGGCGTGTGCGCAAATATGGTGCCAATCCGGTTATCGTTCACCCGGGCGATGAGTTTTCCTGATCTTCTAACCCGGATCTCGAAACTCACAATGCAGGCGCTGCGGCACCAGCAATATCGATACGAGGATTTACGCCGGGATCTCGGGTTACTCCGCCAGGACCAGAATATCGCCTGGCTTGGTATCAATATCGAGCCGTTCGATTACCGGCTGAACTTCGACGGCGCGAGCACAACCCTGCATAATCTGTCGAACAGCTCGACGGAAGACCTGATTGTGTTCGTGTACGATCGCGGAACCGCTTCCGATTTGCGCTTCGATCTCGATGCAAACCCGCTGCTGTACAGTGCGGCTGAACTCAACGAGCACCGGCGCAGGTTATTGTTCCTGGTCGACCAGGTTCTGGCGGACCCAGGCAGGCCCCTTGTCGACTACAGCCTCATTGCCGGGGAAGAACGGCGCTGGCTCGCAAGCGGGTGCAATCGGATGTCGGGAGAAATTCCGGATACGCCTCTCCCCGCGCTGGTTCAGCGATGGGCAGCCGAGACGCCCGAAGCCATCGCGGTGGAGTTTGAGGGTGTACGGCTGAGCTATAGCCAACTGCATGAACGCAGTACGCGGCAGGCGCATTCGCTGATCGCAAACGGCGTGAAGTCCGGCGACATTGTTGGGGTCGCACTGCCCCGCAGCGAGCGGCTGCTGACAGCGTTACTGGCGGTTATGCGGACCGGCGCGGCGTACGTACCCATTGATCTGGAGAGTCCTCGGGAGCGCAGGGCGCTGGTCCTCGAGGACGCATCGCCGGCGCTCGTGATCGCGGAACACGACGATTTCGCCGGTGTTCGAGTCCTGAGGCCCGAACGGCTGGATGCTGTGGTGTACGAACATGCGACGGAGCCGGATCTGAGTACGCCGGAAGACCGTGCCTATGTGCTGTACACGTCTGGCTCCACGGGGCGGCCCAAAGGTGTCGAGATCACGCATCGCAATCTCTCGAATTTCCTCGAAGGCATGCGGCGGGAGTTGCAACCGCCGATGGACAGCCGCTTCCTGGCGTTGACGACTGTACTTTTCGACATCGCCGGGCTTGAGCTGTTCCTTCCACTGACAGTGGGAGCACGTATGGTTATGGCTCCTGGTGACGCGCTGCAGAAGCCCTCCGCGCTCGCACGGCTGATTCGTCAATGCGGGGTCACGCACGTGCAGGCGACGCCGTCGGTTTGGCGCATTCTGCTGGCGAGTCCGCAGATGAGGCTCGATGGTGTGCACGCACTTGTTGGCGGGGAACCGCTCAGTGCGGATCTGGCGGCGGTCTTAAAGCGATTCGCGTCGCGAGTGACGAACCTCTATGGCCCGACAGAGACGACGATCTGGTCCACCGCGTTTGAACTGAAACAAGTTACGGCGGCAGCCCCGCCGATTGGGCGGCCAATCCTGAACACGGAGCTGTATGTCCTGAATGAAGAGAAAGAGCTTGTTCCGGCGGGAACCGCCGGCGAGTTGTACATCGGAGGCGCGGGAGTAGCGAGTGGTTATTTCAGGCGGCCGGAACTGACCGAGGAACGATTTGTTCCGAATGTATTCGCCAACAATGGAGGACGCCTGTTCCGCACGGGCGATATAGTGCGCTGGAATGAGGACGGGCAGCTGGAATTCATCGGTCGCGCAGACAACCAGGTGAAAGTGAACGGGCGGAGGATCGAACCCGGCGAGATCGAAAGCATCCTGCTGCAACACCCGGCGGTCGCACAAGCCGCCGTTGCCGCACATCGCGATCAGGATGGGGCGGCTTCACTGAGCGGCTATCTGGTATGGCGGAATGACCCAGCGGTCAGCATCGACAGCATTCGAAGTTACCTTGCGGCACGGCTTCCCGCGTATATGATCCCGGCAAACCTCACCGTTCTCAAGGACCTGCCCTTAACGCCGAACGGCAAGCTCGATCGCAAGGCGCTTCCGAAACCGGAAAAGAATGCAGGCGCATTGAACATTGAACCTGTGACTCCAGTGCAGAAGAAGCTTGCCGCCTTGTGGGCACGAATCCTGAAAGTGGAAAGGGTCGGGCTTCAGGACAACTTTTTCGAACTGGGCGGCGATTCCATGTCCGCGGTGCGGATGGCCGCGGAGTTTCCGGCCTGGTTCGCGATGGAGTTGCCCCTCGGGGCACTGTTTGAAGCTCCGACGATTCAGGCGCTGGCTCCTGTCGTCGAGCGCATGAGTAAGGAGGGCGCGGACCCGCTTGGTGCGATGCTGTCGCTTCGCCAACCTGAGGAG
>CAZXCO010000028.1:0-2728 GCA_964639095.1 uncultured Solibacteraceae bacterium | reverse complement strand
CGACCACGGCCATGGCGCCGGCAGCGACGAATGCGATTTCCATCAGATTTGTCACGGCGTCAACCTGTAGACATCTGTCGGTGGAGCTTCGTTCTCCGCTTCACCCTTGTCTTTGCCGCTAATCTGAGCTCCTGAAACATGCCAGAAGTTGTATCCGGGGTATTTGCCCGGTCCATTGATCAACAGATCTTCCTTCTCGTAGACCAAGTTCTGCCGGTTGTACTCCGACATTTCAAAGTCGGGGGTGAGTTGGATGGCGTAGGTCGGGCAGGCGTCTTCGCAAAGTCCGCAGAAGATACAGCGCGAAAAATTGATCCGGAAGAATTCCGGATACCGACGCCCATGCTCATCTTCGGTCGCCTGCAGCGCGATGCAGTCCACCGGGCAAACGGCGGCGCAGAGATAGCAGGCAACACAGCGCTCTCCTCCGTCCGGATCGCGCGAGAGAACAATGCGTCCTCGCGTGCGGGGCGTCAGGTACGGCTTCTCGTCGGGATACTGGATCGTGACACGCCGGCGAAAGGAGTGCAGGAACACGTTCCAGATGGTTCGAATCACGCTCAGCATCGCATCGACTCCCTCTCCTTCCTCACTTTTTCACCAGGACGATTGCGCCGGTAACAAGCAGATTCGCGAGCGCCACCGGAAACATCACCTTCCATCCGAGAGACATCAACTGGTCGAAGCGCATCCTCGGAAGCGAAGCGCGCAACAAGATGAAAAAGCAGAGAAAAGCAAAGACCTTGATCAGGAACCACACGAGGGGAGGCAGCCATGGGCCGTTCCATCCCCCCAGAAAGAGCACCGCGATCATCGACGAGATCAGGGTGATGCCCAGGTACTCACCGACGAAGAACATCCCGAATTTCATGCCGGAGTATTCGGAGTGAAAACCTGCGACCAATTCCGCTTCCGCTTCGGGAAGATCGAAGGGCAAGCGTCGAGCCTCGGCGACACCTGCGATGAGAAAGAGTACGAAACCCAGGAACTGCGGAATCACGTACCAAAGGCCGCGCTGCGCCTCAACGATGGTGGTTAGGTTAAACGTGCCAGCCAGCAGCACCACTCCCATCAGCGATAGCCCCATGAAGACTTCGTAGCTCAGCATCTGCGCGGCGGCCCGCATGGAACCGACCAGCGCGTATTTGTTATTGGACGACCATCCGGCAAGTACAACGCTGTAGACCCCAAGCGACGACATGGCAAGAAAGAACAACAGGCCAATATTGAGATCGCTCACAATGATCCCCGGCGCGACCGGAAGCACTGCAAATGACATCAGTACCGTGACGAATACGATTGCCGGCGCGACGATGAAAACAGGTTTGTCCGCGAACGGAGGGATCCAGTCCTCTTTCATGAAAATCTTGATGGAATCGGCAAGAACCTGGAGCAATCCAAACGGCCCGGCCCGGTTCGGCCCGTAACGGTTCTGCCAAAGCGCGAGCAAACGCCGCTCGACCCAGATGAGGAAGGCGGCTATGGACAGCACCACGAACACGATTCCGATGATGGAGAGAAGCGGGTACGGGCTTGTCATTCAGGTCTCGCGATCCTGCCCCAGGAAGGCAGCACGATGCCGGAAAGCGTCGCAAACCCCGCAGGCAGCCCGGCAATGCCGCGAGGGAGGTTGTCGCGGACGCGGACAGGCAACCGGAACGTCCCACTGGCGAAACTCACCTCGACTTGTGTCCCCTCAGTCAGGTCTGCACGACTAACGGCAACGAACGGCCCGGGTATGAGATCGGCAATCCCTTCCGCGGCCTGGCTGAGTTCGTCCGAACCGAAAAACTGATACATGGGCACCAGTAGCCATTCATCCTCGCGCGGTTCAAACGCCGGAGGAATGGTGCTGAACCACGTGCGCCCGTCCGCAGATTCCGGCTCGAACATGCGTACGCCGCCATCGCCGCCACGCAATCGTCCGCCGGGTTCTTCCTGATAGCTGTTGACCGCCTGAATTGAATTCCAGCCTGGATGCCAGAAGTACGGAATGAGTGCCGCAGGGGGCTGGTCAGGTGTGCCCTCCATGGAAAATGAAAGAGCCGAATCAGGATCGTCGGGCGGCCTGGGCTCGGAGATGTTAATGTTCACGAGGGCGGAGGTCCGGCCGCTCTCGCGGTGTGGTGAGCGCGGGATCTTCGCCCCGTTGATCCGGAATGCGGCCGGGGGCGCGGCGTTCACAGCAGGCGAAAGTTGCGGCAACGCTTCGGACATCGCGCCGAGCACATCATCGAGAGCCCGCCAATGATCCGGTTTCAGCCATCGCCAGCTTGCTGCAACGTCATTCGGCGGAACAAACACCTGGAAGAAGCGTTGCGCACGCCCTTCGCTGCTGATAAACGTGCCATCGGATTCAGCGAAGGAGCCTGCCGGCAGCAGCAGTTCGGCCTTTTCAGTCGTGGCGTTCGCAAGATGGTCGAGCACGATTACGTGTGGCGCGGCGTTGAGGAGTGAATCAACCTCCCGTGCCGGCGCGCGTCGGTACAGGTCATTTTCGAGAATGATTACCGTGTCGGCGCGTCCCTCCCTGACGGCCTGAAACGCAGCGCTCAACGGCTGCCCGGCCATCAGTGCCGCGCCGATGGTATTGCATTCGGGTGCGGTAAAACTGAGGGCCGCATGAGCCGCCATTGCCACATTCGCTGCTGCCCCGATCATGGCTTCACTTGCGCAACTCATACCGGAAATCACCAGCGGTCTCTGCGCAGCCTTCAGCGCCCGTGCG
>CAZXCO010000027.1:0-12303 GCA_964639095.1 uncultured Solibacteraceae bacterium | reverse complement strand
GGCATCCGCCGGTATTTCGATCGGATCGAGGGGATTCTGCAGCGATGAAACCGGTTTGTAGAACATCTCGGGGTTCCTGGGGCTTTTCCTCTCGCCGAGATGACTCGCGTAGTTCTGCCCCACCGCGAGGATCTTGGGAGGCTCGCAGGGTGTGAGAAGTTTCACGGCGCTCAGGTCGAAGTGCCGTCCCGTGAGTTGCGGCGGATCAAAAAGCCCGCCTCGCAGTTCCTCCACCCTGTCGTCCGAAATGATCCCATACGACCGGCCATCTTTGCTTTCGAATCGCCCGTATATTGCCATTTGTCTTCTGGGAGTATATACCGGGTACATCTGCTGCCAGTGCCTGAGGCGAGAAGAGGGGATTAATGTACCTAAAATTACAAAGGAGCTGCGTTACAATGCAATCGGCCCTGCCAGCAGGCTCAAACTTTTCAGGGTCCAGGAACTACAAAGATGGATAAACCGGCGCAAAACATCCAAGACAGTTTTCTGAACAATGCGCGCAAGGAAAAAGGACTGGTTACGATCTATCTCTTGAGCGGTGTGAAGCTTTCCGGCCGGATCAAGAGTTTCGACAAGTACTCTCTTGTGCTCGAGACCAGCAACCAGGAACAGTTGATCTTCAAACATGCCATTTCGACCGTCGTAACCACACGCGCGGTTCAGCAGCACGCGGCCGGACATCAGGGGAACCACCAGAGCGCGGTCCCGGCAACGGCGCAGGCGGTTGGAGCGGCGCAGCACACCGAGGGTTAGGACCGACGATATCGCTCGAGCAGCACGCGGAGAAGGCCATCCTTGCGGGCTTCGAGCGCCGCACGGGCTCAGCGTCCGCAGCCGCCACTGAATCATTCCGGGAACTTTCGGAACTGGCTGCGAGTGCCGGCGCCACCGTGGCAGCGGAAGTGTTTCAGGTGCGGCCCACTGTGGATGCCGCAACCCTGTTCGGCTTCGGCAAGGTTCAGGAATTAAAAGAGCTGTCCGCCGCACACGGAGCAGATGTCCTGATCGTCGATTCCGAGTTGACTCCGACCCAGCAGAGGAATCTCGAAACCGCGACCGGCATCAAGGTCATCGACCGCACCCAGTTGATCCTCGACATCTTCGCCCATCGCGCGCGGACCGCCGAAGGCCGGCTGCAGGTGGAACTGGCGCAGCTGAAATACATGCTTCCCCGGCTCGCCGGACAGGGTCATTCGCTCTCCCGGCTGGGCGGCGGCATCGGTACGCGCGGTCCGGGCGAAACGAAACTGGAGACGGACCGCCGCCGCATTGCCATCCGGATCAAAAAACTGGAACGCGATCTGGAACGGGTGCGCACGGGCCGCGCGCTGCATCGCGCCAAACGCAGCGCGATTCCGGTCCCGACCATATCGCTCGCGGGATACACAAACGCCGGGAAATCGACATTATTCAACCGGCTGACCTCTGCCGGCGTGCTCGCCGATGCGCGCATGTTCGCCACGCTCGACCCCACCATCCGGGCCATTACGTTGCCGTCGCGGCGGCGGGTCATGCTGAGCGACACGGTCGGCTTCGTTCGCAATCTTCCAACTACATTGGTCGAAGCTTTTCGCGCGACGCTGGAGGAGGTGGCTGATGCGGCATTGATCCTTCACGTCGTCGATGTCTCCTCAGAGCAGGCGGCCCAGCACGTGGCCGAAGTGTTCCGGGTGCTGAAAGAGATCGGCGCGGGTTCGACACCGCAGATTCTGGTGCTGAACAAGGCCGATCGCGTTTCGCCGGATGCTTCCGTCGATGCGAGTGTTGTGGGGGCGCGGCTGCTGGCCGACGCGGGGCAAAGCGCACTGACGCCTTCGGTACTGGTAAGCGGCCTCACGGGCGAAGGACTCTCCCGTCTTTTCGACAAGATTGACCAGATCATGCCGTTCGATGCAATTCAAACGGTACGGTTTCGGATACCCCTTCGCGATGGAGCCGCTATTGCCCTTTTACATGAGCGTGGCCATGTCCTCGCGGAGGATTATGATGGAGATTTATGCGAGATGGAAGTGGACGCGCCCGAGTCCGTGCGGCGGCATTTGAGCCGTTATCTGGTCAGCAATTCCCGTCCATCTGTGGAAAATTCTGTGTACAAGTGAATTCGGAAACGCGCAAAGTATTGGTATTTCAGACCTTGCCGATCCCGGAACCAGTTCGCCACGCCTCCTCTAACCGCTTCAATAAAAATGCGTTAGCACGTCGATCACGGAATTGCAACCGAAATCGGCTGCGCACATGTATCCAACGTACGTTAGCGGCGATTTCCACAACTGGGGGGAACTGATGAATCTTCCGAATACCCTCACCATCGCCCGAATTTTCTTTGTTCCGCTACTCGTCGCGGTGCTGGTACAGGAAAGAATAATACTCCATTGGAATGGCGCTGTCATCACAAATGACGTCATCGCACTCATAATTTTTTGGGCAGCGGCGGCGACCGATCTTCTGGACGGGTATCTCGCCCGGCGCTGGGGCCAGGTCACGACCATCGGGACCCTGCTGGATCCCATTGCGGATAAGCTCCTCGTATCCGCCGCCCTGATCTCCCTCGTTCAGGTGCGGGTTGTGGCCGGTTGGCTGGTCGTCGTACTGGTCGGCCGGGAGTTTGCCGTTTCCGGGCTTCGCAGCATCGCGGCGGTCGAGGGTTACACGATCAGGGCCAGCGAACTCGGGAAAACGAAGACCTTCTGGCAGGTTCTCGCCATATCGCTGTTGATGATCAGCCGGCACCATCCCGCGTTCACGCGGTGGGCCGACTGGTCGCTTTATATCGTGGTGCTTTTTTCCGTCTGGTCGGCGATCTCGTACTTCAACAAATTCTGGCGGAAGATCGACATCCGCACCAAGCAGGGGCGCCGGCAGGAACTGCTGCTGGCGGAGCGCGAAAGAAGACGCCTGCTGCTGGAGCAGAGGCGCGAAGCGCTGCGAAACCGCCGCCGCGCGGCTAGAGAGGATCGTAAACGGGCTGGGGAGATCTCGACAGGAACTCCGGACCTTCCGCCGTCAATTTAACGGCCCGCACCTCCCCCAGGGAGCCGAGCGAATCGAGCGTTTTTCCGTTCAGCGAAATTGTCAGCGCGCCGGCGTTACCGGTGGTCAGCTTCACCTGTTCGGCCGCGGAGATTTCTTTCGTCTCGTTCGCCTGCAGAGTTCCCGTAAAGGTGATCTTCCCATCCGTTATGACCTGTACCCAGGCGGCGGCATGAGCCAGCAGCGAAACCTGTACCGGCGCGGAATTTTCAACGGTTTGCGCCGGAGCCGCCGGCGGTGTCTCCGGATGCGGCAGCGCCGCGGTTTGCACCGGCGTGGCGGTTTCGCGTTCGGGCGTCCGCAGAGAATGATTGAAGTGTATGTAGGCGGCCACGCAGGCGAGGCCGCCGACCGTCAGCCATGCAAGCGACGAGAAAAGCGCGCGCACTCTTCGATCCCTGTAGTACGATGATCGCCGATGCTCGGGAGGGTTCGGCAACTGCACCGTGGACTCATCCTGCTTCGGCAATTCCGCAAGCAGGGGTTCGGGATCCAGATTCAAACTCCGGGCGTATTGCCGCACGAAATTTCGCGCGAAGATCAGCCCGGGCAGGCGGGAAAAATCCGACGCTTCGATGGCTTCGAGGAAACGGGGCGCAATTCTGGTCTGGCGGGAAATGTCGTCGATCGTCAGTCCCCGGCCGACTCTTTCCTGCTGCAACTTCGCGCCAATATCGAAAGAAGCCATAACTCGCTCCCTGATTCCGGTATAGCATGCCTCAGCCAAGTCGTTGTGCTCTCGATGGTTAACCTATGTATTTCCGGATGCGGAAATGCGCCGCTCGGTGTCCGGCGTGACAGTTCCGAACCGTTTTCCGCCGCCCCGCCGTTTGAGTTTTGCTATTGGACTCACACTGCGATTCCAAAACTTCTAATCTGAATATATGCGCCGCCTGCCGGTTGTGATTGCCCTCGCTCTGCTCGCAATTGATTTTGCGTCCGGGGCCGCACGAAAAAATTTCAGTGGCGCCAGTGCGCTTGCGTTCACGAAAGAAGCAGTGGCGCTCGGTCCGCGTCCCGACGGGTCGGCTGCGATCGCGAAATTGCGTGCAACGATCAAACAACGGCTCGGCCTTTGCATCTGCCAGGTGATCTCCGACCGCTTCACGGCGAAAACTCCGGACGGGCCCGTTCCGATGGAGAACATCATCGCGAAGTTCCCGGGAAAATCGGGTCGAGGCATCGCCATCACGGGCCATTACGACACGAAGAAAATGGCAGACTTCGTCGGCGCGAACGACGGCGGCTCCTCGACGGGATTCCTGCTGGAACTGGCGGCGACCCTGGCCGGAAGGCCCCGCACCGACGATGTCTATCTTGTCTTCTTCGACGGCGAAGAGGCCTTTCACCAGTGGACGGATACCGACAGCCTCTACGGCAGCCGTCATCTCGCGGCCCGCTGGAGCGCCGACGGCACGAACCGGCGTCTCAAGGCCCTGCTCAATATCGACATGATCGGTGACAAGAATCTGCGGCTCGTCTGGGATGACAACTCTGCCTCCTCGGTGCGCAAGCTCGTGTGGGATATCGGCGATTCCCTGGGCTATACGTCTTCGTTTCCGCGCCAGGGTTCCGCCATCGCCGACGACCACATGCCCTTCATCAGTGCCGGTGTGCGGGCGGTCGATCTGATCGACTTCGACTCGCAGAACACGTTCTGGCACACGCCGCGGGACACGATGGACAAGCTGGATCCGCACAGCTTCGAGATTGTGGGCGCCGTCGTGCTGAAGTCCATCGAAGAACTGGAACAGCAGCAGTGAATCGGGACAGTGTGATCGCCGCTGGTGCGATCGTCGACGGCGTGATCGTGGTGGACAAGCCCGCGGGCTGGACCTCCCACGACGTTGTGGGTAAGGTGCGCGGGATCGCGGGAACACGGCGCGTGGGACATCTCGGGACCCTCGATCCGATTGCGACCGGCGTGCTGCCGCTGATGATCGGGCAGGCAACGCGTCTGGCGCGATTCTGGGAGGGATCGGAAAAGACCTATGAGGCTGTCGTCCGGTTCGGCTTCGCCACATCGACGTACGATCGGGCGGGCGAACCGTGCGGCCCGGATGTGCAACCTGTCGTGACCGCCGACGCGATCGAGGCGTGTCTCGCGCCCATGCGCGGCGACATCGAGCAGATCCCGCCGCCAGTATCGGCGAAAAAGATCGGAGGCGTACCAGCCTATAAACTCGTGCGCCAGAATGTTCCGGTGGAACTCGCGCCGGTGCGCGTCTCGATTTATGAATTGACGCTGCTCGGAGTCGAAGACGCGCGCGCCAGGCTGCGGGTCCGGTGCTCGGCAGGGACCTATGTGCGCTCGATCGCGCATCAGCTCGGAGAGATGCTCGGCTGCGGCGCGCACATCGAGGATCTCGTGCGCACCGCGTCGGGGCCATTTGCTCTCGATCGCGCCTTCACGATCGCGCAACTGCAGGAGCTGAAGGACCAGGATCGTCTCCGGGAAGCGGTGATCCCGATGCGGGACGCGCTGCCCGACTTTCCTGAAGTGCTGGTGGATGAGACGACGGCCGCCCGGATCCGGCAGGGGCGCGACTTCAATGCCTCGCCCTTTCGGCTACACGCGGGGGCGCCGCACGTGAGGGCCATCGGGCCCGGCGGCGAGCTGGTCGCCGTCGGGCGGATCGCTCTGCCGAACCTCTATCATCCGGTTGTGGTCCTCGGCCCGGCCCAGGCATTCGACACACAAAGCGCTGGAGCGGGAGGCATGGATAACGCATCCAAGCTTCCATGAGCACAACGACCATCAACGCAGCGGAAAGCGGGACGTTCGCCCTTGGCGGTGATCTGACCATTAACAGGCTTGGTTTCGGTGCGATGCGCATCACTGGCCGGGGCATCTGGGGCGAACCCGAAGATCGTGCCGAGGCCGGGCGCGTGCTGAAGCGCGCCATTGAGCTGGGCGTGAATTTCATCGACACGGCGGATTCGTACGGACCGGAGGTCAGCGAGCAACTGATTGCCGATACGTTGTATCCGTATCCGCGGAACCTGGTGATCGCCACCAAAGGCGGCCTGACGCGCCAGGGACCGGACCAGTGGCTTCCGGTGGGGAGACCCGAATATCTGCGCCAACAGGTGGAGATGAGCCTGCGCCGCCTGCGTCTGGAACGAATCGATCTGTATCAATTGCACCGGATCGACCCCAAGGTCCCGGTCGAAGAGAGTCTCGGAGCCCTGAAGGATCTTCAGTCGCAGGGGAAGATTCGTCACATCGGCCTTTCGGAGGTGACTCCCGAGGAGATCGAACGGGCCGGGCGAACGGTCCGAATCGTAAGCGCGCAGAATCGCTACAATCTCTCCGATCGCGATCACGAAAAGACGCTGGTCTGGTGCGAGAAACACGGTGTCGCGTTCATTCCGTGGTTTCCTGTGGCTGCCGGCAAGCTGGCGAGACCGGGCGGCCCTCTCGACGAAGCCGCGCGAAAGCACGGCGCGTCGATTGCGCAGCTCTCGATCGGGTGGCTGCTGCACAGGTCCCCTGTGATGCTGCCGATTCCAGGCACCTCTTTGGTGAAGCACCTGGAGGAAAACATCGCCGCGGCCGGCGTGAAGCTCAGCGATTCGGAGTGGAAGGCTCTCGAGTAGCCGCCGCAACTCCACCGGCAGGGGCTACGGCTTCAGATTCAGATACTGGGGCACGCCTTCCTCAGCGATGCCCAGAGCCGTAGCCAGCGCGATCTTGGCGCCATTGTGGGCGTTCAGGCTCCCGATGTAGTTGTCGTTCGCCGCGGCCAGCAGCTGCTGCGCCTGGACAACTTCAATGTTGTCGGTTACACCCGCGCTGAAGCGGTCTCGCGCCTGCGAGAGCGTCTGATTCGCAAGATCGACGTTTGTCTTCGCGACCGCCACCTGATCGGCCGCAGACTGCAGGTCGAGCAGTGCGTTCCGCACTTCATAATCGATTCGCCCGCGCAGATCCTCGAGTGCGTTTTTGCGGGAGCGAAGCACCGTTTCCGCCTGGTCGATATCGGTTTGCGCGCGTCCTCCCGCGTAGATCGGGAACCGCACGCCCGCCACCAGACCGTACGTTCCATGTGAATGCGCGAGCGTCGAGCCGATATCGCCGTAGTCGGCCTGCACTACGACAGAGGGCCAGTAGTGCTCGGCGCGCGCGGCATCGATCGCGTATTGCGCCGCCCGCACGTTCGCCTGCGCCGCGCGGAAATCAGCCCGATGATCGTACGCCTGCTTCAGAAGATCGTCGACAGATGTCGTCAACGGCGCAAAGGGAAGCTGATCGGTGACATTGAACTGCTGTCCGGCCGGGAGCCCGATCACCCGCGCCAGAACCAGCTTGTCCTTTTCCACCTCGTTTTTCTGCGCCACCAGCCGCTGCTGTTCGCTCTTCAACTGGACCTGGGCCCGCAGGACATCGATTGCGGGCACAGTCCCCGCGTTCTTTTCGTCGGTTGCGCGATCGAAGAGCGCCTGCGCAGTGTTGACTTCAGCCTGAATCGCCTCCACGCGGGCCGAATTGGAAATGATTCCCAGATAAGCGTTGCTGACCGCCTGCACGACCAGATTCCGGGCATCCTCAGCCGTCAGTTCCGCGGCCTTCTGGCTCTCGGCCGCCGACTTCAGATTCTTCAACGACGGCCGGTCATAGACCGTCTGTTCGAAATAGGCGCGCACGTTCTGGTAACCAAATGGTCCGACGATCTGAGGAATTCCCGGCACGTTCAATCCGAACGCCACCAGGTCCGTCTGCTGCGAAGTCTGCGTGGCGCCGGCGTACACACTCGGAAGCAATGCGCTGAGCGCACGGCGCCGCTCAGCCCTTACCGAATCGACGACATCGCGGTTATTCAGAATGCCCAGGTTGTACTGCAGACCCCGGCGGATTGCTTCGCGCAGCGTAAGATTCAGCGGGGTCGGACTCGCCTGGCCGCTGGCAACGCTTCCGCTGTACAGAATCTGAAACGGCTCCTGCAGAACCGGCGCCGGCCCGTTTGGTACAGCCTCGGGCGGTGGCGGAACCTGCGCGAAAGCAGCGCATGCGATCAGCGGAAGGAGTACGGATGATTTGGATATCAACGGATTCTCTGTCCCTCTTTCTGCATTGTCTGATGAGCCATTATCTGAATGGTTGCAGAGGAGTTGCCGGCTGCCGGCGAAGGCAAAAAGGTGCGGTTTTTTCCAGCCGTTGTCAGGGATCGAGCCGGACCACGAACGCCTCCGGCTCGTGCTGCTCGGTCCGGACACGTTTCGCCAGTTCCTCGGCGGCTTCTTCCGACGCCTCGCGTCCGGTCAGAACTCTCCACACCGGCGGCGCGCCCGGGCGCAGCACCGCTTTGGCCGAGCCATAAGCCGCAAGCATATTCTCCTCCTCGCGATCGGCATTGGCCTTTTCGCGGAAAGCCCCGACCTGCACGGCGAAAAGGGCCGGCTCGGGAGCAGCCGGAGTTCCGATAACGGTGATCTCGACGGGCCCCACGCCCGGCCCGATCAGACCGATTTCCTTTGCGGCGGCGTGCGACAGGTCGATGATGCGCCCATCGACAAACGGACCGCGATCAATAATCCGCACATCCACGGTTTTGCCGTTCTTCAGATTCCGCACACGCACGCGCGTCTGGAAGGGAAACGTGCGGTGTGCCGCCACCAGCGTTTCCATATCGTAGATTTCGCCGTCGGCGGCCGCCCGCCCGTGATAAGGACGGCCATACCAGCTTGCGAGGCCTCGCTCGACCGTGCCGATCGGCGGCGCGGGAGGAGCGGGAGCTCCTCGCGCGGACCTTCCCCCCGGCCCGGGAATGGAAACCCTCGTTTTCTTCTTGCTGCAACCCGCGATGAAAATCGCCGGCGCAAGAATCCACACCAGATAGCGGCTCATCGTCTGTGACACCATACTAACCTCGTTGTTAGCCTTGTACGAAAAACAACCGGAATCGATCCCGGAGAATCACCGGCCGGCGGCGGGTGGAGCACCCGTTTCCGTTACCGTGGTGGTCGCCTGCCGGAACGAGAAAAAGGCCATCGCCTCCTTTCTGGAGAGCCTGGCCCGGCTGGATCGCGACGGGCTCGCGCTGGACGCGATCATTGCCGACGGACTGAGCACCGATGGCACGCGTGGGTTGCTCACGGAATTCGCAAATACGCACACATGGTGCCGCGTTATCGATAATCCGGGGCGAATCGTCGCCACTGGACTGAACCAGGCGATCCGTCTCGCGCAGGGCGAGTTCATCGTACGAATGGACGCGCATACGGCTTACGAAAGCGACTATGTCGTGCGGTCGATTGCGGTCCTGAACGCCACGGGCGCTTCGAATGCCGGTGGCCCGCAGAGGTCGAGAGCCACAGGTTTCTGGCAACGCGCGATTCACGCCGGATTTCATTCGCCGTTCGCCTCGGGCGGGGCGCATTTTCGCGACGACGACTACCGCGGTCCCGTGGATACCGTCCCCTACGGCTGCTGGCGACGGGATCTTCTGCTCGGAATCGGCCTTTTCGACGAATCACTGGTCCGGAATCAGGACGATGAGCTGAACGCGCGCATACGGCTCGCCGGCGGAACGATCTGGCAGGATCCGTCCATCCTGTCCTGGTATTCCCCGCGGTCGACGCTGCGGGGCCTGTGGCTCCAGTATCTGCAATTCGGCTTCTGGCGTGTGGCGGTGCTTCGAAAGCACCGCGCCGGCTCGGTCCGGCACTTTCTTCCGGGCGCGGCTCTGCTGACGGGCGTGGCCTTGTTACTGGCGGTTGCCGCCGGCGTGGAACGACAGGCGGCGGCGGCGGTTTTGCTGATTCTGGCCTCGATTTACACCCTGCTGAGCGTGTGGGCGAGTGTGCGCGCCGCCCGCCGCGAAGGATGGAAACTGCTGCCGGCGCTGCCGATTACCTTTGCGACTTATCAAATGGCCTATGCCACCGGGTTCTGCGCGGGGCTCGTATACTGGTGGCTATTGCGCGGCCGGACCCCACCGCGCCTGTTCGGCGGAGATGGAACCGGAAAACAACGAAATCGAGCGAATCCGCCGCGAATATCAGACCAGGGCCCGCACAATTCCGCCTGATTTCTACGCCTGGCACCGCGAGGAGATTCAATACTGGCAGGCGGGCGTGGCCCGCGCCTGCGCGCGTCTGCTCCACCGGAGCGGCGTATTTCCGCTCACGAACGCTTCGATTGCCGATGTCGGATGCGGAACCGGCCAGTGGCTGCTCGAGTTTCTGCAGTGGGGCGCAACGGCGGCGAATCTGCACGGCATCGATCTGATGGAAGAACGGATTTCCTGCGCGCGGAGACGGCTGGCGGGAGTGGACCTTCGCTGCGGCGACGCGCGAAAGCTGCCGTGGGCCGACAGCTCATTCGATCTGGTCGCGCAATTCACCGTCTTCAGTTCGATCCTCGATACCGAAGTCCGCACGACGGTCGCCTCGGAGATGCTGCGGGTGCTGCGGCCGCAGGGGCGCATACTCTGGTACGACTGCCGCTATTCGAATCCGGCGGGTTCGGCGATTCGGGGACTGGGACGCGGCGAGATCCGGAAACTGTTTCCCGGCTGCTCGATCCGCTTTGCTGCCACGACACTCGCACCTCCACTGGCGCGGCCGCTTGCCAGGCGATCGTGGCTCGCCGCCGCGGCGCTCGAGAGCCTCGGCATTGCATGCACGCATCTCGCGGCCGTCGTCAGCCGTCAGCCGGAATCGCGCCAGGTGCGCTAACTCTGGCCGATCCCCAGTAATTCGATTTCGAAGATCAGCGTCGCGCCGCCGGGGATGACAGGGGGCCGGCCTTCGTCTCCGTATGCGATGGCCGACGGGCAGACCAGTTGAGCCTTTCCCCCGACCTTCATCTTCTGAACGCCCTCCGTCCAGCAGGGAATCACACCGTCGAGCGGGAACGAAATCGGCTCGTTCCGTTTGTAAGAGCTGTCGAACTCCGTGCCGTCTTCCAGTGTTCCCCGGTAATTGACTTTGACCACGTCGCTCGCCCGCGGCGAGGGTCCGTTGCCGGGCCTGAGTTCGCGATAGATCAGCCCGCTCGAAGTCCTGACGGCGCCCGGCTCCTTTGCGGCTTTGTCCAGGTAGGCATCCGAGCTGATCTTCGAAGAACAGGCAAGGGTCGCAATCGAGAGGACGACGAGCAGAAGACGCATATGTCGAGAGTATCATCGCCCTGGGCGCCCACACTGCCCGCGGGCCAGGCCGTCTGAAGCAGCACGTATTCAGGCGCGAATTGAGAGGAGAAGCACCTCTATCGCCGGATTTCCGGCAATCACGCACATTGCCTCCTGTTATACGTTCCGGACGCACATAGTAATAACATCCTTATCTTGTATCTATCGTCAATCGTACTTACTCTTGAGTCTCGGACAATTTACTATGTCCGATTACTCGCAGATCACGTGCGGGTAACCTGGAGGAAAACGAAAACGTGCGGGACTGTGCATCGCTCGCACCTGCGGTGCTTTGTTGCCTTGTCACCGGCATCCCGCTTTACGCCGGCGTCGTGGCAGCGCACGGGACGGCGAGCGTCGTGCTGATTTCGCCGCAGAGGATCGTGGCGGCCGTCGACAGCAAAGAGACTTACACGGAGTATGGCAGCGGGGGCGTGGTCGCATCTTCGGAGAGTATTGTCTGCAAGGCGCGGACCGCCGGACCTTATTACATTACGGTGGCCGGGATCGACCGGGATGCCGCTGGTCCGATGCTCGACGCTGTTCCGTCCGCTTATATTCCCGGCGATACGACTGGTGCTCTGGCGGCGCGCCTCGCCTCTGTGCTGCCCTCAAGACTGAAAGCCCTGCTGCGGCAGGTGCGCGATGTCAATCCGGAGGCGTTTCGCTCTCTCGCGAGCAGCGACGTATTGCAGTTTGCGATCGTGGGGGCGGAAGACGGAAGGCCGAAAGCCGCGACGGTTTCTTTCCGCGCCTCGACCGGGACCGCGGGAAGCATCGATATCGAAAGCACAGTCATGACCTGTCCGGGCAACTGCGGAACGGCTCACTTCGCTTATCTGCTCGGAGCGCATGCGGAGATCGACAGAGCCATTCAGGCCGATCCGTCGCGGCTGAAGCATGCGGATGAAACGCACCTCCGTTCGCTCATCGGACTCGAATATGCCGGCCGGCCCGATATCGTGGGAGGACCGCTCACCGTGATCCGCGCGGATGGAAGCGGCGCCGCTTTCACGGCTGCGGGAGCCTGCGCGACCACGAGCCGCTCCGTGAAGACCAATTCCCCGCCCGCCGTTGCGCCCGCCGTTCGCTCTCCCGTGTCAGTCCCTTCGGACTCCCCGCCGGCCGGCAGTGC
>CAZXCO010000026.1:0-2965 GCA_964639095.1 uncultured Solibacteraceae bacterium | reverse complement strand
CAGGCGTGAAGTCCGTGTGCATCAGCCCACCGTCGGACGTGAACTGCTGTTCGTAAATCGTGCCGAAGCCTGGAGAAAGATAGCCCAGATTCGGAGGCACCCAGCCGCCCCATTGCTCACGCCACGTCAGCAACCGCAGCCGCTCCGGATGCTTCACCGCAATCGGCCGCAACAGCGTCGATTCGATCAGCGTAAGAATCGCCGTATTTGCCCCGATGCCCAGCGCCAGCGTGAGGACGGCTGCAGCCGTAAATGCTGGACTTTTGCGAAGAATTCGGAGCGCGTATCGAAGGTCCCGCCAGATTTGCTCCAGCGGATTCCAGCCCCAGGTTTCACGTGCTTCTTCCTGCACTACCGTCACATTGCCCAGTCTTCGATGTGCCACCCGCCGGGCCTGCTGCGGCGTTTGGCCGTTCGCCATCTCCTGCGCAACGATTTGCTCGAAATGAAACTGAAGTTCTTCCTCCAGTTCCTGCTCGACCTCCGTGCGATGAAACAGCGACCGCAGCCGCAGCGGAACTTTGTAGACCCAGTGTTCGACTCGCACGGCTCAGACCTCTTTGAGCCGCACAACGGCCGTAATCGCGTTCGACAGCCGCTCCCAGTTTGCTGCTTCCCTTTCCAACTGGCGGCGGCCAAGCCGCGTGAGGGAATAGTATTTGGCCCGTCGCCCGAGTTCGCTGGTCTTCCACTCCGCCTGGATCCAGCCTTCCTGCTCCAGTTTGTGCAGGGCCGGATACAACGACCCCTCGCTCACCTGCAGAACCTCGCCTGACACTTGCCTGAGTCGTTGTGCAACGGCAAAGCCATGCATGCACTCAAGGGCCAGGATTTTCAACACAAGCAGATCCAACGTGCCCTGGACCAGATCGGATGGTTTACTCATGGGAATGCTCTCGGCTACCGAGACCACAATACACCAGCATGGTCTCGGTAAGCAAGGCCATGAATTTCTGCCCAGGCAGCGGCCCTGAGGCTCCCCCTTGTACTTCGACAGGTCTATCTGTTATGGTCCCTGTAGAAGTTAAAGGGGAAGATGGACGAACGAATCGAATTGCCACAGGGCACTCTGGACCTCTTTATTCTGCGAATCCTGGCGCTGGAACCGCAGCATGGCTGGGGCATTTCGGAGCGTCTGCAACTGGTGTCCAGCGACGTGATGCGGATTCAGCAGGGTTCACTCTATCCGGCCCTGCACCGCCTTGAGCGCCATGGCTGGATCAAGGCTCGCTGGGGAACGTCGGACAACAACCGCCGCGCCAAATTCTATGAATTGACCAGGAGCGGACGCCGACAGCTTGAGACGGAAGAAGAGTCATGGCGGAAACTCACGGCCGCAGTCGCCCAGGTGCTGGGCCCGGCTTAGGACTATGTCATGCTCGAGCGTTTTTTTCTTCCTCTTCGCTCCATCCTCCGGCGTCAAATCGTGGAATCCGAAATGGAGTAGGAGTTGCGATTTCATTGCGAACACCAGATCGAAAAGTATCTGAAGGCCGGCATGACCCCGGACGACGCCCGTCGTCAGGTGCGGCTGGATTTCGGCGGCCTCGATCAGGTGAAGGAGGATTGCCGCGACGCGCGCGGGATTTTCCTGGTCGAGACGCTCATCGAGGACGTCCGCTATAGCTGGCGGACGCTGCTGAAGTCGCCGGGCTTTACTGCGGCGGCATTGTTCACCCTGGCGCTGGGAATCGGCGTAAACACGGCTATATTTTCTGTCGTCTATGGTGTCTTCCTGCGGCCGCTGCCCTTCCGCGATGCCTCGCGCCTGGTCCTCCTCAACGAGACGACCCCGCGCGTTGGTAATGTGAGCG
Source organism: uncultured Solibacteraceae bacterium (assembly GCA_964639095.1). Classification (GTDB taxonomy): domain Bacteria; phylum Acidobacteriota; class Terriglobia; order Bryobacterales; family Bryobacteraceae; genus BOG-234. The sequence continues at coordinate 1,151 of CAZXCO010000026.1, read as the reverse complement.
TGTCTTACCCGAATTTTCAGGATTGGCGGTCCCAGAGCCGCACTTTTTCTGAGATGGCGGCGGTCAGCCGTGTTCAGTTCAACATGAGCGGAGCCGGCCAGCCCGAAAACATCGCCGGTCTGGCCGTTTCGCCGAACTTTCTCTCGATGATGGGTATACGGCCCGTCATCGGCCGCAGCTTCACGCCAGACGAGGGGAAGGCCGGTACCGCTCCGGTCTTACTCCTGAGTTTCGCGCTCTGGCAGTCACATTTCGGGGGCTTCCCCGGCGTGATTGGACAAACAATTCGCCTGGACAGCCGGGCCTTCACGGTCGTCGGTGTTCTGCCGCCAGACTTTCGGTGGGTAGAGAAATGCGATGTTATGGAGCCTGACGGCGTTTGGGCCACAAACAACGACACCATCGCCTCCAGAGGAGACCGCGGAGACCTGATCGTAGCAGGCCGCCTCGCGGCGGGCGTGAATATCGAGCGGGCGCGCGCGGAAATGGAGGGCATCGCTGGCCGCCTGGCGCGCGCGTATCCAGAATCCAACGATCAATTCGGTGTCAACCTGCAGTTGCTTCGCGACCGGTTTTCGGGCAACGTGCGCCCGGCGGTGCTGGTGCTTCTCGGGGCCGCTTTCTTCGTTCTTCTTATTGCCTGCGCAAACGTCGCAAATCTGTTTCTTATGCGAGGCACCGTGCGGACCAGAGAGATGGCGCTACGCATCGCCATCGGGGCAAGCCGCGGCCGAATCGTCCGGCAGGCTCTGACAGAGAGTTTTCTGGTGGCCCTGCCCGGCGGCATGGCGGGCGTTGGTTTCGCGATGGCAGGAATTGGCGCGATCGCGCTGGATTCCTGCGGACACGCTCAACGGCGCAAGCATCGACATCAATCGCACTGTCCTGCTGTTTTCGGCGAGTCTCGTCGTCCTGTCCCCGTTTGTGTTCGGCCTGGCTCCCGCGCTGCACTCGACGGCCGGTAACGTTCACCCGCAATTGAAGGAAGGCGGCAACGCGGCAAGCGCGGGTGGACGGAGCCGCTTGCGCGCTTCACTGGCCACTGCCGAGGTGACGCTGGCGCTGGTTCTCGCGGTTGGCGCCGGGCTGATGATGAAGAGTCTTTATCACCTGCTCGCCGTGGATCCCGGAATCCGGCCTGAACGCGTCCT
>CAZXCO010000025.1:0-7417 GCA_964639095.1 uncultured Solibacteraceae bacterium | reverse complement strand
ACCTGCGCATCCGGAAGGCGATCCATCGGGCGGCGGCGCTGTCCACCAACGCCGGGGCGAAGACTGTCGAACGGGCCGCGAGGTAGAGGGTAGAGGGAGATCCGGAAATGAAGAACATTGATCGTCGTTCCTTTCTGAAAGTCAGCGCGACGGGCGCTGGCGGCGTATTGATCGGTCTGTATCTGGAACCTGAAGCTTCGGCGCAGGGCCGTGGCGGTCCTCCGCCCCCTCCGCCCGATCCCCACACCTACGTCAAAATCGCTGCCGACGGCACGGTGACGATCATGGCCAAGAACCCCGATCTCGGCCAGGGCGTCAAGACCATGCTCCCGATGCTGATCGCGGATGAGATGGACGCCGACTGGAAGCGCGTCAAGATCGAGCAGGCCGATTTCGACGACAAGAAATACGCCGGCCAGATCGAGGGCGGCAGCACGGCCACCCCGACAAACTGGACCCCGATGCGCCAGGCTGGCGCCGCGGCGCGCGCCATGCTGATCACGGCGGCCGCCCAAACCTGGAACGCGCCGGAGTCGGAGTGCGCGACTTCCGCCGGACGCGTCACGCACAAAGGCTCGAATCGTTCGCTCGGCTATGGGGAACTGGCGTCGAAAATGGCGGCCCTGCCGATGCCCCAACTGAACACGCTCAAACTCAAGGAGCCCTCCGAGTACACGATCATCGGCCACAGCCAGACGCAGCGGGAAGTGCCGAATATCGTCACCGGCAAGCCGATCTTCGGGATCGACATGGTGCTGCCCGGCATGCTCTATGCCGTGTACGAGAAATGCGGCGTCTTCGGCGGCAAGGTGAAGAGCTCGAATATCGAAGAGATCAAGAAACTGCCGCACATCAAGGGTGCATTTGTCGTCGATCGGCCCGATATCACCGAACCCGTGCTGCCGGGCGACCCCGGCCTCGAAAGCGGGATCGCGATCCTTGCCGATTACTGGTGGGCGGCCCAGGCAGCGCGGAAGAAACTCCAGGTAACCTGGGACGAAGGTCCGCGCGCCACCGCAAGCACCGCCGCTTACGCTCAGAAGGCGGAAGAACTCAACAAGGCGGGCGGCCAGAGGGTCATTCGCCAGGACGGCGATCCCGACGGCGCGATGTCAAAGGCCGCCAAAACCGTCGAGGCGGCGTACTCTTATCCCTTCATCGCCCACGCGCCGCTCGAGCCGCAGAACTGCACGGCTCACTACAAAGATGGCAAGTGCGAAGTCTGGACCAGCAGCCAGATCCCCGGCAACGGCCGCCGAATGACCGCGCAGACTCTGGGGATTCCGGAGAGCGCCATCACGGTCCATATGGTCCGCGGCGGCGGCGGTTTCGGCAGGCGCCTCACCAACGACTATTTTGTCGAAGCGGCCTACATTTCGAAGCTCGCCGGCGCACCGGTGAAACTCCTCTGGGCCCGCGAAGACGATATGGCGCACGATTACTATCGTCCCGGCGGCTTCCAGTACCTCAAAGCGGGACTCGACTCCTCCGGCAAGGTCGTCGCCTGGCATAACCATTTCGTGAGCTACGGCGCAGGCGACCGGTTCGTATCGGCCGGGGCGATGGGCGCAACGGAATTCCCCCAGCGCTTTATCCCCAACTATGTCCTGAAGACTTCGGTTCAGGAACTGGCCATCCGGACAGGCTCTCTGCGCGCGCCGAGCAGCAATGCCTTCGCATTCGTCATCCAGTCGTTTATCGACGAACTGGCCCATGAATCCGGGAAGGATCCGGTGGAATTCCGGCTGGCCCTCCTCGATTCCGCGGCTCCCGAGCCCGCTCCGTCGGGACGCGGCGGATTCCGGCAACCCGGTCTCAACGCCGAGCGTATGAAGGGCGTGCTCAAGCTCGTGGCCGAAAAGTCCGGCTGGGGCAAGAAGATGCCCAAGGGCAGCGCCATGGGCGTGGCGTTCCACTACAGCCATCTGGGATACTTCGCCGAAGTCGCCGAAGTCCGGGTCGACGCCAAGAACAGAGTAAAGGTCGACAAGATCTGGGTGGGAGTCGATGTGGGCCGGCAGATCATCAATCCCAGCGGCGCGGAAAACCTCATCCAGGGCGGCATCATCGACGGGCTGAGCGAGTTGATGGACCAGGAGATCACGCTCGAAAAGGGCCGGGTCGTCCAGACCAACTACCATCAGCACAAAATCGTGCGGATGGCCCAGGCTCCGCCGGCAATTGAGATCCTGTATCTCAAGACCGACAACAACCCGACGGGACTCGGGGAACCGGCGCTGCCGCCAGTGATTCCGGCGGTGACGAACGCGATTTTCCGTGCCACCGGCAAGAGGGTCCGCTCTCTTCCGCTTTCGAAGTCCGGCTTCAGCTGGGCGTAGCCAGCCGGCGAACGATATACTTTCACTTCGAGGGCTCGCCGGTCTCAACCCCCGGCGAGCCCGCTTTCTTTTATGCGCACATTTCTGGCGGCTCTGCTGCTATTCCCGCTCGCCCTTCACGCGCAGGATGAGCGCCGTGTCGTATCGCCCAACGGGCAACTGGAATTCCGGCTCTTTGTCGCCCAACCCGACGATGGACTCTACGGGCGCATCGGCTATCAGATATTTTTTCGCGGGAAACCGCTGATTGCGACCTCCTGGATGGGAATGGACATCCGCGACCAGGAGCCTCTGCTCGGAGAAAAGCCGGGCCTCATGTCCTCGGATGCATCCTCCGGCGGCAAAGATCATTACAATTCGATGATTGCCCACTATATGCAGAACGGCTCGCTCGGTCGTCTGCTCGACCTGGAGGTTCGCGCCTACGACGATGGCGTGGCCTTTCGCTATGACATCCCGAAATCGACTCCTCTGGAAGACATTCTCGTGAAAGAGGAGATGACGGAATTCAACTTCGCCCACCCCGGAGTGCTCGACCATCTCGCGGCAAAGCCGGATTACGATCTCCCGTTTGTGATCGATGAACCCGGAGTCGGCCCCGTCATCATCACGGCCGCCGGGCCGGAATCCCGCTCGCCGAAGTATCCGCGGACCTACCTGGCTCGCACCGCGGACGGGATGCGCACCACACTCTCACGGAGTAAGAGCGATCCCATCGTGGCTTTCACGGGAAAAACGCCGCTGGTATGGCCGTGGAGAGCGGTCATCGTGGGTGTGGATCGCGAACATCTGGCGCAGTCGGCCACTCTCCGCGACCTGAACCACTGATATCAAAGGAATTTTCACCGAAAAGCCGTGCTCGACGAGCCGGCCGGCTTCGGCTGCAGAACGACTTCCTCAATATCCGGCGGCCGGGACCGAAATTGAGTAACATTGCACCATCAAAATCGGTCTGTTATCATCAGGCAGGCAAGCAGATCGGATTCCCACCTCTTGAACTGCCGCAACACAAAATTTCCAACCATGGAGCAACGTAACTAACTGAATGAGCTTTACCGTATTTTTGGGCAATTTGCCAACCTGGGTCACGGCCGACGACATCAAACAATGGCTCGCCGCTGAAGACCTCGTCGCGGATTCCGTCAAAGTGATCCGAAACCACGAAACGCAGGAATCCAAAGGATTCGCCTTCATCGAAGCGCCGACATCGGATGAAATGCAGTCGATTATCCGCCGGTTTGATCGCGCCCCGCTCGAAGACAAGGTTCTTCGCGCCAACCCCGCCCAACCCTCGAAGGGAGGCGCCGCCAAGGGCACAGGCGCCGCTGGCGGAGCCAGGCCCGAGCGGTCCGCGGGCCCCGGCAATCGTTCCGCGGAACGTCGCGGTGGCCGGAAGCGCGATCAGGAACCGAAGAGCGCCTTCGCGACCGAACTGGCCAAGGCTCTTTGACGTGCCCGGGACGCAGGTTGCCAGAGGAGGTGTACCCGACCTCCCAGCACACCTGTGACCGATGCGCCACAGAGCCGGTCTTTTAATCGTTTCAATCTCAATCACTTATCTCTCGGCGTGCGGCGTGCCTTGCCGTTCGCAATGCCGTTTCTGATCCTCGGTCTCCTCCTCAGCTCCGCAATGAGCCTCGCTGCCGGACAAGCCTTCCTGCGCGAAGCGGCAGAGGCGAACGTAAACCAGCGCTATGTCATCGAAAGCGTGTCGGTTGGCGGTGTCGAGGTCGACCAGCTTACTCCTCCCGCGTTCCCATTGAGCCTGCGTGAGCGGCTCAGGAGCCTTGTCGGGGAACCGTGCGACGTGGCAAAACTCGAGGATCTCTCCACGCAAATCCGGAAACAATTACACTTTCGTGCCGTCACAGAGCACCTTTCAAAGGGAACCACACCGGATCGGATCAAAGTCAACTTCGAAGTCGTTCGCAGGGCGGTCGCCTTCGACGTTTCTGTCCCCAAATTTCTTTATCACTCGATGCAGGGCTGGACAGGCGAACTCGACGCCAGTACTCGCATTCACCAGAACGATTTCACCGTCGGGGTCGTGAGCAATGGCGACGATCTGACAGAGCGCTTTACCGGAATCACCGGACGCTATGAGAGCGCGCCGGTCGGACCGCAACGAGTACGCCTCGGCCTCACCGTCGAGGATTATCACGAACAGTGGGCCAACGAAACCCGTCACGCCGCCGAATCGAGCAATCTTGATCTGTATCGTTCCCGACGAAACGTCGCCCCGGAAGTTACAGTCGAAGTCGCGCGACCTCTCACGGTTTCGGTGGGCGCCAGCTTCGAGGAAACGGAATCCGAATCACCTGCCATCGGAAACCGGTCCGCGAACGCCGCCACGCTCGAAATCCATTACGGACGTAGAATTGAGGGAGACAGCGTGCAGCAGGAGATCGACGGGAAGTACAGCCTCCGGGTGGCAACGCGGGCACTGGGTTCAACCTATGCCTATGCACGCCATCTGGTGTCCCTGCGATATGAAGCCAAATCGGGCCGGCGCACGATCTCCGATGAGTTCATGGGTGGGTCCATCGCCGGCCAGGCGCCGTTCTTCGACCGCTTCGTGCTGGGCAGCAGTTCCACGCTGCGCGGCTGGGACCGGTACGAAATCGACCCGTTGGGTGGGAGTCGCGTCGTCCACAACGAACTCAGCTATGGCTATCGTTTCGGCGACCGGACCGTCGAAGGGTTTTATGATACGGGCGCTCTGTGGCAATCCGACCGGGCCGCCACGCTACGGCATTCCCTGGGCGTCGGGTACAAGCAGGGTATCTTCGTAATATCGCTTGCGTTCCCGATTCGTAACGGGCGGATCGAACCGGTATTCATGGCGGGCATGAACTATTGAGAACCAGAAACGCGATCGCAATCTGCTCGGCCGGAGCGCTGCTCTGCGCCATCAGTCCGTTTCTGACCGCAGCCGCGGACACGCTGGCGGTGCGTCTCGACGGCGATTACCTTCGCGTTTCACTCCCCCACATCGATTTCCTGACCGGGAAGCCTTTGGCCCGTCTCAAAGACGGCGGATCGGTGGCCTTTGTCGGCCAGGTCAGCATCACCCTGACGCCGGACTCGCTCTCGCCAGTGGCGCGGTCGGTAGCCCGATTCGCCATGAGCTACGACATCTGGGAGGAGCGCTTTTCGGTCACGAAAATCGGCCAGTCCTCGAGTTCCAGGCGGGCGCAGTCGCACCTTTCCGCCCAGGCCGTGGAAAACTGGTGCCTCGATAACCTGGCGATCGACCGCTCCGATGTCCCGACGGAGAGGCCGTTTTACGTTCAGCTGGACCTGCGCGCCGAAGACCCGAGGGACCAGTTGGGGATCATCGGCGACCCGGGGATCAATTTGACCCGGCTGATTGAATTATTCGGCCGCGCCCCGCGCAGTCCGCAGGAGCGCTGGCTTTTCAGCAGCGGGCCCTTCCGTCTGGCGGACCTGAAGAAAACGGAAATCCGGGGGGGACGGGGGTGAGTCTCCGAACGCGGCTCGCGCTGGTGTTCATCGGCGCAACCCTGATCCCGCTTGGGGCGACGGTGTGGCTCACGACATTGCTGCTGAACCAGAGCCTTCGTCTCTCGCCCGTCGATCAGCTCTCGCAGCTCTCGAACTCGCTCGAAAAAACCGGCAAGGGGTACTATCAGCAGGTCTGCGACCGGCTGAAAGCCGACGCCCTGTCGGGGCGGATTGCGCAGGCCTCCGTACCCAACGCGAAAGAGCTCCTCTCAACCGAAGACAAGGACGGGTGCGTCCTCGCCGGCGACGGCGGCAGCCAGATGCTTTATCTGCTGCGAACTCCGCGCGGCGTGACCGCCTGGGAGCGGCCGCTCGAGATCCGGATGCAGGACCTTTCCCGCCAGATCGGCGAAGCCAAGCGGACCGTTAATGCGCTCGGAATCATCCGGCGCGGCTCCTTTCCGGCGTGGACTCTGCTGGCCGCCGGCATCTGGCTGATAGCGCTTGTTCTGGTCTGGCTCGTTTCGACCCGTTTCAGCCGCCCGATCGTCAATCTGACGCAGGCGCTCAAGAGCCTCGCGGACGGCGATTTCCGCATCCGGGTGCCCAACGAGCGCACCGACGAGATCGGGCTGGCGACCGAGGCTTTCAACCGCACTGCGGCGCAACTGGAGCAGAGCCGCGACCGGCTCGTCTCCCTGACGCAGCTCGCGAGCTGGCAGGTGCTCGCGCGCAAGACCGCTCATGAAGTCAAAAATTCGCTGACTCCCATCCGGCTTACAGTGGAGGAGATGGTGGCGCGGGCGCATAATCCCGACAGGGCCTTTCTCGAGCAGGCGGCCAGCATTGTCGTGGATGAGATCGAATCTCTCGAACGGCGTATCCGGGCCTTTTCCGAATTCTCGTCGGAACCACCCATCTGCCCCGAGGAGATCGATGTCCACGCGCTGGTCGAAGACCGGATCGCATTTCTGAAAGCCGCGCACCCCGAGGTCCGCTATGCCGTGGAAACGGCCGCGAACACCCCCAGCGCGCTGGCGGATCAGGATCTGGTGAAGGGCATTCTTCTCAACCTGCTCGAAAACGCCGCCGAGGCCGCGGGCGAAGGCGGGCAGATCCTCGCCAAAGTACGCCCGATCGAAGATCGCATTGCGATCGAAGTGCACGATTCCGGCCCCGGCCTCAGCGATCTGGCCCGGAATTCGCTTTTCCAGCCGACCATCTCCTTCAAAAAGCGCGGCATGGGCCTCGGGCTTTCGATTGCGCGCAAGAGCGCTCTGCTGACCGGCGGCGACATTCTCCTGATCTCGGGAGAACTGGGGGGCGCCGGTTTCCGGGTCCTTCTCCCAACGGGAACCAAAGCGTAGATCCCGACCATGGCATCCCGGCGCATTCTGGTCATCGACGACGAAGAGAATATCGGCCGCTCGCTGCGGATGATCCTCGAGTGCGAGGGTTATCAGGTAAACGTCGCGCTGACCGGCGCGCAGCTGCGGGCGTTTCCCGATCTGGCGCGTATCGATCTGTTTCTGCTCGACGTGAACCTGCCGGATTCGCGCGGGATCGATCTGCTGCGTGAACTGCAGGCGGCCGAGATTGCGGCCCCTGTCGTG
>CAZXCO010000024.1:0-7910 GCA_964639095.1 uncultured Solibacteraceae bacterium | reverse complement strand
ACCGAAGGCCTCATAGCAGAACGGAATGCATCCCGCAGCCATCGCTTCCGGAACCGTGGCGTTAAACGATTCCTGGCAATTGACATTGACGTGAATTGCCGCCTGCCGGAAAACCTGCGCCACACGCCGGTGCTTCTGGTTTTGCAGTTCGACCACTTTCCAGCCGAGTCTTTGGGCGCCGGCGCGCAGCATCTGCCGGACAATCGGAAAATCTCTGCACCCGGCCTTGGGACAGATCACCACCTGGTGCTTCCGGGGGGCGCCGTTCTCCGAGTCGTCCGCGAAAAACCAGGGGGCGATAGACGGAGGAATCACCGGCGCCTTGACGCCATAGTGGCGTTCCACGATTTCACGCACGTGCGGCATGATGGATATCGCGCCGGCATATCCCAGCGCGCGATAATCCGCGGCGTTTCTCAAACCCGGGGCGATATACGAGCTTGCCTGCACGAATACCACGCGGCGGCGCGCCAGCCTGCACACCTCGCGTTCCCCGGCGTGGACCTCCGGAACAATCAGCAGATCGTCCGCACCGATTCGGAGCGACGGGTCACCGAGATAGAGCCGCGGCGCGTCGAAGTTCATCCACGAGGGCCGGAATCCCGGCTGATTGTGCAAAACGGCCGCGTCGATTCCGTTGGCGCACAACAGCCGGACATGCGTGTAAATCATTCCGATACCCCAACTGGGAACGTTTGAGTCGGAGAGATAGTAAAGGGCCCTCATCGGTCGCTGCAGTCTAACATAAAGAAGTTTCGATGCGAATAATCGAGATCCCTTCTTCGGATAAAAGCCGCATATTCGCGGCAGGAGTCGCAAGAAATGCGACGCAGCTTCCATGGATTGCCCCATCCCGTGTGTGCGGCGGCGAATATTCCCTGAAGAATCTGACCAGCGATTCTGAAGCAATCGTTGTTTTTCCGGAGCACATGGCGGGCGATATCGGCGAATCGCTTCCTGCTTTATGGGATGAAATTCCGGACGGCGAAACCACGCTGATCGCTCTCGTGCCGCGCGATACCGCGCCCGGGATTGATTCGAAATACTGCGAGCCAATCTCGTCGTTTCTTTGCAGCTCTGCGGTCTTCGCCCGTTTTCTCGCGCTCGGCATCGATTGCTGGCCGAAGACTCTCTGCTTTGCGGCGCTCCGGGCAATCGCACGGGGAGAGATCGAGGTCGATCGTCTGCTCGTGCGGCAGGTCCCCTGTGCCGCCCGGCGGATCGAGGAGAGGAAAACAGCGGCACAAGCGCTTGTGATGCCTCACCGGGGAGACCCTGCCCACCTGCGGGCGGCCCTGAAATACCTCAGGAAATCGGCCGGCGATTCGCTCGCGATTCGCGTGGGCCTGGACGTGGGAGAGGATCCGGATTACGCAGCGCTCCCGGAGGAGTACCCGGAAGTCGAATTTTACAGATTCAGCCCCGCGCCCGTCGGTCCATACGTGATCCGGCAGGCGCTGGCGGAGAGATCGCCGGAGCCGCTTCTGACCCTGCAGGACTCCGACGATTTTTCCTGCTACGACCGCTTCGCGAAGCTGGGCGCCGCGCTTACCGGATCGGACTGCGGCATCGTCGGGTCGCATGAATTGTGTCTCGACGAGATCCGCTGTGTCGTGCAGCCCGTACGGTTTCCGCTCGACTGCACCGCCGCGCTCGATCTCTGCGCGAATCATGCGCTTCTGCATGCGACACTCATGGCGCACCGCGGCGCGTTCTTCGACGCCGGCGGACTCTCCACCGACCTGATCATCGCCAACGATACGCAATTCCTGCTGCGCGCTCACTTCACCTGCCGCATTCGCAACGTGGATGAGTTTCTCTATATCCGGCGCCGCCACACCGCTTCGCTGACCAATGCTCCGGACACGGTTTTCGACAATCCGCTGCGCCGCCGGCTCAGTTCCGAGTGGAATCGCGATTTCGAGGCGATCAAACAGGGCCGCCTGAAGATGGAGGACTCCACTCTGCGGACGGTGAGACGCCTTGAACCCTGGGGCGCCGAGCGTTTCGTATCGCCGAAAGTCGTCCATACCACGGCTTGATTTCACGGAATGAGCGATCCATCCAGGGAGTCGAATGAATTCCAGCCGCAATGGATACCGGCGGAAATTCGCGAGGCGGAAGCAATCGCGGCGGCAATCGCCAACTGCCGGCTGCCGCGCCGCCGCCCGCCGCTGAAATCAGCGCTCAATCTGAAGTTATCCGAAGCGCTGGATCTTGCCGAGGGACTCGGCGGGACCACCCGCGCACTGCCTGTGCGGCAGCTCCTTCGGGCGCTGGATTTCGACGAGCGCAGGTGTCTTCCATGGCGTCTGGAGCACAAGCTGATGCAGGCGCTCATCCTGCGATCCTGGGCTCCTGAATCCATTCCGGTCACCTGCGGGCTCCGCTCGCTCGCCCGCGGTCTGGATCGCGCCGCTCTCCCGGGTGTCCTCAAAAGCCGCTTCCCCGCCGGTTTCGTTCTCAAAGCGGCGCTGGGAGATTCTTCCGGAGAGTCGTTCGCGCGCGGCGTGACGAATGGGATTCCGGAATCGATGCTGCTTTCGGAACCGCGCGGCATTCTCGATGAAGAATATGTGGTTCAGGAGCGCATCCCGATTGCGGTGGAATACCGCGTACACAGCCTGGAAGAAGACATAATCGAAGATCTCACCTTCCGCCGTTACGAACCCGGAAGCATCGCCGGGGAGCGCAAGGGGCCGAACGGCTTTGTGAAATCCGTACTGGATCGTCTCCCCGATGCGCTCGTCGGCGGATCTCTGCTCGCGTGGGATATCGGGCTCGACGCCTCCGGCTCGTTCACCGTCATCGAGGTGAATTTCAGCGGTTTTCATCCGGTCTTCAAGCGCGGATTCCACTGCAGCGGCTACTTTCACGATCAGCACTGGGGAGCGTGCGATACGGCGCGCCTCCTGAATCACGTGGCGCGAACCGACGGCGTTGAAGTGGCGGCCGAGGCGGACGTCCCGGAGCGTCCGCTCGAAAACCGGTTCTACAGGGAAGTCTCTGTCTGGCAACTCCGGCATCGCGGCCAGTCGGTTCCGATTCCCCCGCGAAGCCCCGATCACCGAACCGAAGAAGAGCTGGCGGAGCCTTTGATCCGGCAGATCGATTCGTTCGACGGACCCCGGCGCCGGCCGCCCTTCGGCAGCGATATCGAGTTGCGGCTTTCCCGGGCCATCCCTCTCCTGCCGCAACTGGCGGCCTCGACGCGCGCGCTCCTGCTCCGGCAGGCGCTGCTCGCTCTTGGCTTCGACGAGAAAAGGCTGGCGGCCTGGCGGCTCGAACACAAACTGATCCAGGCCCATGCTTTCCGCCGCTGGTTTCCGGAGAGTCTGCCCGTGACCAGTGGGCTCGACCGCATGACGCAGGGCGTCGCGCACGGAGATCTGCGCTGGTTCCTGCACGAGGCGTTTCCGCGCGGGTTTGTGATCAAAACGGCGCTGGGAGACTGCTCCGGCGACGAGATCGACGAGAGAACGGAAGCCGCGTTGTCCTGGATGGAAAGCGGCGGACGACATACGCCGGGCGTGGGCACGCTGGCGGATGAGGAATTCATCGTGCAGGAGAAAAAGGCGATCCGCCGGGAGTATCGCGTTCACACCATCGAGGACCGCGTGATCGAAGATCTCACGGTTCACCGGCACCGGGGCGCGGTGGAGCCCGGCGAAAGGGGAGGACCGAACGGCTACGTGCAGACAGTACTGGACTCGCTCCCGGCGGGACTCGTGTCAGGATCGCATCTGGGGTGGGATGTCGCACTGCTCCACGATCGTTCCTTTGCGACGATCGAAATCAACATCGGCGGCCTGCATACCGCCTATAATCCCGGATTTCACGCCAGCGGCTTTTTCCACCACAGAGACTATGGGGCGATTTATTCGGCACGCCTGCTGCTGTTTCTCGAAAAGGCGTACCATTGCCGGATTGACGTGATTGCGGACGCGCCGGAATATCCGGAAGAATTCTCTTTCTATTCTGAAGTGGCTGACTGGAAAAAACGCTTCTAAATCGTCCGAATCCAGTGAAATTATTGACAGTCGATTTCCCGTCACGGTAAGATCAAAACCTCACCCGATCCGTAAATAAAGGAGCGCCCATGGGCAAACCGAAGAAGGGCGGGTTCCCTGCCGTTCAACCGAAGGTAAATTATGTCCAGATCAAAAATGGAGAGATCGATAACGCCACGATCGCATGGGGCGACTCCGTGGTCTGGACAAACCTCGACGCCACGGCCTATACGCTCGCGGCGCTGACCAACGGCCAGCCGGATCCGGCAAAGGTCTGGGTCACAGTGGGAGCTGCTGGCACGCCGGACGCGAACTCCTCCCCCATGGTCTTCACCTGGCAACCGGGTATTCCGAAAGATCCTCAGACCTACCAGTACGGGATGCTGCCTCCGGGAACCGCAAAGGCCAGTCTGACGGTCAAGATCTCGGTCTGACAACGCATACCGGACAAACCAGAGGAGAAATGAAATGAGTGAAATCGCGAAAACGACCGAAGAGGAAGCCGCCGCAACGCCCCCCTCGCGACGCCGTTTCATCCAGTCTCTCGTCGCCACAGCCCTCGGCGTGTCCCTTGCGGATGTCGGGGATACGGGCGAATTCCGTGCGGCCGCCCAGACTCCGCCCGGGTGCTCAATGGCCGGGGACGCCTTTGTTCCGGTCGGCGAGCTCGTCAGTAACAACGGTCTGCTGAACGTCGATCTGACGGTGAAGGTTGGGGACAAGAGCGTTGCCACCATAGCGGGTCAGGGATATCAGTGCCGCACGATGAAGCTGCGCTATTACGAGGGACAGTATCACGCCAGTGCGAAACCTTCGAAGTGGCCCGTGAATCCGGTGCATCCGGGACCGGGACCGACGCTTCGCATGCGGGTGGGAGACAAAGTTCAGGTTCATCTCCACAATGCGATCAATCCGGCCGCGTTCGGCAAGACAACGACGAACGACATGGCCTGCGATGTCATGACCCAATTCGATCCGGCCACCGGAACGAACAAGCCGCTCTATCCGCAGGACGACAAGCCGCCCTCGTGCCTGCACGGGGACAACCTGACCAATCTCCACTTTCATGGAACGCACGTGACACCGGATGGCGCCGGCGACAACGTGATGCTCGACATCCACCCCGGCCAGTCTTTCACGAACAACTTCACCATCCCGATGCCGCCACCGGCGCCGAATCCGGTGGATCCCATGAAACAGATGACCATGGGGCAGGCGCCGGGCACGCACTGGTACCACGCTCACAAACACGGATCGGTCGCGCTGCAGCTTCTGAACGGTATGGCAGGCGCGTTCATCATCGAGGGCGAGTTCGACGCGCAACTGGAAGCCCTCATACCCGGCCTGCGCAAAACCGAAAAGGTGCTGGTTATCCAGCAACTCGGCGACTCGATCATGATTCAGCCGGGCACGCCGCTCAATACCTGCGCGGGCGGCGATCCGCGCCCTTTGGTCAACGGACAACTGCAGCCGACGATTCAGATGCAGCCGGGCGAGATCCAGCGGTGGCGCATTATCAATGCGACGATGCAGCAGGTCTCTCATTTACGGTACAGCTTCACCGGCGCGCCTTCCAGCCCGGGGTACAAGCCGGCCATCCGGCAGATCGCTTATGACGGAATTCAGTTGGCGCCCGAGAGATACAACGATCCAAACGATGGGCTCTCGCAGCAGTTCACGATCGCGCCCGGCAACCGGATCGACATTCTGGTGCAGGCGCCGGCAACTCCCGGCAAGGCTCTCCTCGCTTACGAAATGCTGCACGGGCAGCCTCCGGCCGGTTGCCCTGTGCTCACGACGGCAGATCCCTTTCTGGTGCAGCTCGAAGTCAGCGGCTCCCCGGTAACCCCGGCCATGAATTTCCCGACGCCTTCGAACTATCCCGTCATGCCGGACTGGCTGCAGTGGAAAGACAACGCTCCCGGCTTTAAAATCCTGAAGACCCGCACACTGCAATTCAACAATTCGACCGATCCAAGCTTCCGGCCCGCGATTAATGGAAAAGCCTTCGATGGCACGCTCGCGACCACGCAGCTCGTCGATCTCAACGCAGCGGAAGAGTGGACGCTCGAAAATTACTGGGCGAGCTCGATCCATCCGTTTCACATTCACGTGAATCCGTTTCAGGTGCTGGAGATCTACGATCCGAACGCCGCCACACAGGTGACGCTGCAGGCGCCGTATAACTGGCAGGACACGATCGCAATCCCCGCGGCAAAAGTCGAGGGCGCCGTCACGACGCCGGGCCGCGTGCGGATTCGCAGCCGGTTTGTGGACTTCACGGGAACGTTTGTGCTGCACTGTCACATCCTCGATCACGAGGACCGCGGCATGATGGAGGAAGTCAGAATCCTCGATCCCCAGTCGACAGCCGTGGCGCCGCTCCCGATGCATCATTAACGCGAGATGCGGGAACCGAAGTCCAGGCGTCTTCTCCTGGCCATTCTTTCTCTGCTGGCGCCGGGCATCGCGGCCGCGCAGGTGTCTTCCAGCAGCTTATTGGGGGTGGTGACCGATCCCTCCGGAGCCGCCGTTGCAAACGTTAGAGTCACGGCCCGGCAGGAGACAACCGGCTTCACCCGCACCACTCGGACGGGCCTCACGGGGCAGTACCGGATCGACGATCTGATTCCCGGCAGCTACGCCGTGAAGGCTGAGAAACCGGGATTCGTCACGGAGTTGACCAGAGCCGTGACGCTTGAAGTCAACCAGAAGGGACGCGTCGATCTTCATCTCCGGGTTGGCCCGGCTGCCAACTCCATTACCGTCGAGGCGAGCGCTTCGCCGGTGGCTTCGGACGACGCCTCGATCGGCTACCGGCTCGACTCTTCCACAGTCCTCAGCCTGCCGCTTTCCACGCGCGACGTCGCTTCGCTGGTCACGCTCGGCGCCGACGCCGTTCCGCGGCAACTCGGCGGCTTCGTGAGCGATGTGGCCAGCGATTATCAGGGCGCCCGCGGCTCAGTCCAGCAGAATGCGCCCGTGAATGGCGGGCGCGCGACTATGAACGCCTATACGCTGGACGGTGCGATCAACACGGATCGCATGGTGTTCGCCATGGCCGTCGAGCCTCCTCTCGAAAGCGTGCAGGAGTTTCGCATCGTGACGTCACAGGCGCCAGCGGAATTCTCGCAGGCAGGCGGAGCCGTGGTGGACGTGGTGACAAAGTCGGGTCAGAAATCATTCCACGGCACTCTCTTCGATTACTTCCGGAATGAAGCCACCGACGCCAGAGGCTATTTCGAAGACCCGGCGCTCCCTCGCGCCATATTCCGGCAGAATCAATTCGGCGCTTCGGCGGGCGGCCCCGCCTGGTTCAAGGACACCTTTTTCTTCGCGACGTATGAGGGCGTGCGGGGAGAGAATGCGCAGGCGTCCACAGCCGAGGTTCCCACTTCGCTCACGCGCAGCGGTGATTTCAGCGGCGGCAGCCTGATCTATGACCCGCTCGCGTTGAACCCCGGCGGAAATTCGCGTCTGCCCTTTCCGGACAATACAATCCCGTCGTCGCGCATCGATCCCATCGCCGCGAAATATCTTCAGCTTTACGAGCCGCTGCCGAACAGCACCAATCCAGTCGACAACTACCTCGCGGCGATTCCGAATCACACGACGCACGACTCCGGTTCCGGGCGTATCGACCATCAGTTCCACGATCAGAGCCAGCTGTCCGGACGCTACACGATCAACGATCAGCGCGACCAGGTGAACAGCTCATTCCCGCTTCGCCCGGCCGCGGAGGACACACGCGGCCAGCAGGTAGGGCTTGTCTACACGCGGTCGCGGGGGAACTGGCTGAATGAAGCGCGGTTCTCGTTCACTCGCCTGCGGGTCTTCGATGTGCCGCAGAGCGCATTCGGCGCCAACGTGGCGGCGGACCTGGGCGTGACAGGCGTTTCC
>CAZXCO010000023.1:0-2155 GCA_964639095.1 uncultured Solibacteraceae bacterium | reverse complement strand
GTCTGTATGGAAGGCAGGAAACCCAGCTTGAGGATCTGCTGACGGAGAAAAGGCTGAGTGTCAGGTTTCTCGACAAGAAGCGCGGATTCGATTTCAGGATGTTCCGGGCGATTCATCGCGCGATCCAGTCGTCGCGCGCAGATGTGATTCATACGCACCTGCAGGCGCTCAATTACATGGTCCCTTCGATCTTCAGGATGCGAGTGCCCGTTGTCCACACGATTCACAGCGTGGCCGAACGGGAGCGGCGCCGGATCGGAACCCTGATGCCGAAGCTGCTCATTGCGAAAGGCATCGTGCCGGTGGCTAATGCATCGGAAGTTCAGAAGAGCATCCGGCGCGTGTACGGAGTGGAAAGCGTTCTCATCCCGAATGGCATTCCTCTCGACAGCTATCGCTCACCGGAAATACCGCGCGCGGAATGGCGTTCACGCGAGGGATTCGGCCATGATGAAATCCTGTTTGTTTGTGTAGGCAGGCTGCATGCGGTCAAGAACCACAGTCTTCTGATTACGGCATTCGCGCTGGCGCTGGGTCGAAAACCAAAAGCGCATCTGATCCTTGCAGGTGATGGCGCCTTAAGGGGTGACCTGGAGGCGCAGGCCGAAATGCTGGGACTGAATGGCAGAGTCCATTTTCTCGGAGCACGCGGCGATGTGCCCTCGCTGCTGGCAGCTTGCGACGTGTTCGCGTTCGGTTCGAATTTCGAGGGAAGTCCCCTGTCGGTAATGGAGGCCCTGGCGGCCGGGCTCCCGATCGCAGGAACTGCCGTGGGAGGAGTTCCCGAGATGGCGCCTCATGGAGAAGCAGCTCTCCTGACGCCACCGAAAAATGCAACCCGCCTGGCAGCCAATCTTGCGACCCTTTACGCCGACGAGCCGCAACGAAAGGAAATGGGCCGGAGATCCGCCGATCTTGCCTCCGGGTTCGATATAAATGCGGCGGCGCGCAGCTATGAAAGGCTGTATATGACACTTGCGGCCGGGATTGAGTTGCCGGCATGCGCTCTGCTGCCTGCGCGAGTTCCGAAAGAGTTACCGGATCAGCACTAATGGTTGGCTCGCTTATCGGAAAGTACAGGCGCTGGCGGCTCAGAATAAAGGGCCTTGACGTCCCTTCTGACTGCAGGCTCATGGACATCCCGCATGTCGGATCCGAACCGTATCTGATCAGCATCGGGCGGCACGTAACGATTTCGTCCGACGTGACCTTCATCACTCACGATGGCGGTACATGGGTCTTCCGTGATGAATCGCGTTACCGGAGAGTCATCAAGTTCGGGAGAATCGTCATCCATGACAACTGTTTCATCGGCGCGCGAGCGATGATCATGCCAGGCGTATCGATCGGTCCAAACGCCGTAGTGGCTGCAGGCGCGGTTGTTACAAGAAACGTCCCGCCGAATACTGTGGTGGCCGGAATTCCGGCCCGCGTTCTCTGCACCCGGGCGGAGTACGCAGAGAACGCACTGCGTTCCACACCGCATTATGACGTCCGGGCATACGCGGAGAACAAGAAGCGCGAACTCCTGCGTGTGGTGCCGATGCCTGTGAACGAAATCGATGACAGCACATACGACGCGAAGGTCAGGCCCGCGTTTCCTCGTTCGATTTGACGATATCTGCCCGGCGATGAACTGGGATATGTGGGCGGAGATCGAGAGGACGCTGCAGGATGCCGGCGTGAAGCCTATTATCGCTGTGGTGCCGGACAATCGCGATCCTGCGCTTAACTGCGGCCACGTCCGTGAAGATTTCTGGAGCGTCGTGCGAGCCTGGCAGGACCGGCAATGGTCGATTGCGATGCATGGGTATCAACACTTGTACGTCACAAGGAGCTCCGGCATTCTCCGGTTCAACAGCCGCAGCGAATTTGCCGGACTCACACGGATGGAACAACAGAGCAAACTCGAATCTGCTCTCGGGATTTTCCGCCGCGAAGGGGTTACGCCCGCAGCCTGGATTGCTCCGTCACATTCTTTCGACTGGGACACCGTTGAGATTCTGCGCCATTGTGGAATACGAATAATCAGCGACGGCTTCTTTCAATATCCCCACCGGGACCGGCACGGGGTTCTTTGGGTACCTCAGCAGTTATGGCGCTTTCGGCGAGTTCCTGCGGGCATTTGGACAGTGTGTTTTCACCATAATCACTG
>CAZXCO010000022.1:0-4569 GCA_964639095.1 uncultured Solibacteraceae bacterium | reverse complement strand
TGTTGCCGATGGTGCGGAGTACACGCTCCCGCGCACGCTCGCGCCGCTGAAATCCGTGAAGGATTCGGTGCTGGTGCTGACCGGCCTCGCTCACCGGAACGCCGGACCGCTTGGTCCGGGCGACAGCGGTGGCGATCATGGCCGAGGGCCCTCCGTGTTCCTGAACGCCTCGCATCCGAAGCGCACGGAAGGAGAAGATGTCCGGGCCGGGACGACCATCGATCAGATTGCAGTGGAAAAGATTGGCCAGGACACGCCGCTGCCCTCTCTGGAAATTGCAACGGAAGACATGACCGGCCTGATCGGGGCCTGCGATGTCGGTTTCAGCTGCACCTACACCAACACGATTTCCTGGAAGACCCCCACGACGCCGTTGCCGATGGAGATCAACCCGCGCAACGTGTTCGACCGGCTCTTCGGGGACGGCAGCACCGCGAGCGAGCGCATGCTGCGGCTGCAGCGGGAAAGCAGTATTCTCGATTCCATTACTGCGGAGGTGAACCACCTGCAGGGCAAGCTGGGGCCGGGCGACCGCAACAAGGTGTCGGAATATCTGGACAATGTGCGTGAGATCGAGCGCCGCATCCAGCTTGCCGAAAAGAAGCAGGGCAGCGCGACGCAGAGTGAGTTTCCCGCGGCGCCGATCGGAATTCCCGATAATCACGAAGAGCACTCGAAGCTGATGTTCGACCTGATGGCGCTCTCTTATCAGGCCGATATCACGCGGATCGTGTCTTTCATGATGGTCCGCGAAGTAAGCTACCGGACCTTCCCGATGATCGGCGTTCCGGATCCCTTCCACGCCACCTCGCACCATCAGAACGATCCGGAAAAACTCGAGAAGCTGACGAAGATCAACACCTACCACGTCGGCCTGATGGCGTATTTCCTCGAGAAGCTGCGAAACACGCCGGATGGTGACGGCAACCTGCTGGATCATTCGCTGATTCTCTACGGCAGTTGCATGAGCAACAGCAATCTGCACAATCACAATCCGCTGCCGATTTTCGTTGCGGGCGGAGCCAACGGACAACTCAAGGGCGGCAGACACATCAAGTATCCGAACGATACGCCGGCCGCCAATCTGCTGTTGACGATTCTCGACACTGCGGGAATTCATCAGGAAAGCATCGGCGACAGCACCGGGCATCTTTCACTGTCATAGGAAGCCGAATATGCGAAAAGCGGTATTGCTGCCGGCGTTGTTGGCGTCGGCAAGTCTGCTCATGGCCGCCGGCGCGCGCGTGGTGGATGCCGTGAAGAATCATGACAAAGCAGCGCTGCGGGCGCTCCAGAAAGAGCATGCGGACGTGAACCTGCCGGAAGCCGACGGCACCTCGGCTCTCGAATGGGCCGCGCACGCGAACGATCTGGAAACGGTGCAGCTTCTGCTTCGCGCCGGGGCGAATGTCCGGGCCGCGAACCGGTACGGCGTGACGCCGCTTTCCGAGGCGGCCATACACGGCAGCGCGGAACTGGTTGAAGCGCTGCTGAAGGCCGGTGCGGACCCCAATACCCAGACGACCGAACGGGGCGACACCGTGCTGATGACGGCGTCGCGTGCGGGCAACGTGGGCGCCGTGAAGGTGCTGCTGGAGCATGGCGCGAACGTGAATGCCAGGGAAAATGTTCGCGGCCAGACCGGGCTGATGTGGGCAGCCGCGGAGAACCATCCCGAGGTCGTCAAACTTTTGATCGCTCACGGCGCGGACCCGAAATTACGCTCAACCGATCGCGATACGACGCCCCCGAAGCTGATGGCGGGCACTCCCGCCGCTCCCATTTCGCGCGGCGGTCTTACGGCGCTGGTGTTCGCCGCCCGTCAGGGATCCATCGAAGCGGCTGAAGCGCTGCTCGATGCGGGCGCTGACATCAACGAAGGCGACGTGGATGGCAATACGCCGCTGCTGATTGCCATTCTCAACAACCACGACGAACTGGCCCGGATACTGATCGACCGGGGTGCGGACATCAATGCTGCCAACAAGGACGGCAGGGGCCCTCTCTACGCCGCTGTGGACGCGCACGATGTGGACTGGTCGGACCGTCCGCTGGTGAAGGAAACCGACCGGGTATCCAGCCTGGACATCATCAAATCGCTGATTGATCACCATGCAAACGTGAACGCGCAGCTTACCGCAGTCTCAATCATCAAGAAGGCGGCCCAGGACAGTCCGGACCGTACGCTCGCGGCCGGTGCGACGGCCTTTATGCGCGCGGCGAGAAGCGGTGATGTCGAGGTGATGCGTCTGCTGCTCGACCACGGCGCCGATCCGAAGCTTGCCAACAAGGACGGCGTCACGGCTCTCATGGTGGCGGCCGGGGCCGGCTATACTGATGCGAACCGCGGCACGGAACCGGAAGCGCTGGAAGCGGTAAAACTCTGCCGTGAGCTGGGTCTCGATGTCAATGGCGTTACCGACAAGGGGGAAACCGCCATGCACGGGGCGGCAAGGCGGGGCGCCAACACGATCATTCAATATCTGGCGGATAACGGCGGCAAAATCAACGCCGCGAACAAGCAGGGACTTACGCCTCTCGATCTGGCAATGGGGAAGGGCGGCGGAGCTGCAGGCCGCCAGCCTCCGAAGGAAAAAACCGTGGCGCTGATCGAGAAGCTCGGCGGCACGCCGGGAGTGGAAGTCCAGCAGGTTGCCCGGGTGGAATAAAGTCCCGTGGAATCAGAAGCCAGGCGGCGAGGTCTTCCTCTCCGGCCCGCAATGTGAGCCGGCATCCGGTGCAATCACGGTGTGTCCTCTCCAGACTGTTGAATTTCAAGGCTGCCGGTTTGGTTACCGCATCGACGGCTGCGGGCCGCCTCTGCTGATGATTCAGGGAATCGGAGCCTTCGGCACGGCCCCGAACCCGCAGATCGGCATTCTTGAAGGACGATATCGATGCCTCAGCTTCGATAACCGCGGCATTGGCTCCAGTCTGCCCGCGGGCCGGCCGGTCACCGTGGAACAGATGGCCGCAGACACACTCGCTCTGATGGATCATGTCGGGTGGGAGTCGGCTCATATCATCGGCCATTCTCTCGGGGGCCTGATTGCGCTCGA
This sequence comes from uncultured Solibacteraceae bacterium, assembly GCA_964639095.1. Classification (GTDB taxonomy): domain Bacteria; phylum Acidobacteriota; class Terriglobia; order Bryobacterales; family Bryobacteraceae; genus BOG-234. Next base: position 1,510 of record CAZXCO010000022.1, on the reverse strand, counting down.
GACCGCGCTGGCCGCCAAAGCCCGCGTACGCAGCCTGACCCTGCTCTGCGCGTTTGCCGATGGCCGCGATGTGAGGCGGTTCAGCCCGGCGCTGCTCTGGATCCTGCTGCGCGTGCGATTCGGCTCGCGCCGCATACGGCGGAACGCATTCCTGGATCTGGTGACGTCACCCGAGGCGGGTCAGCGGCAACGCGCGGAGCTGGCCTTAAAGATTTTCAGTGTCCTCGGGCACGATCCGGCCGACATCCCGCCGATCACCGGCCAGCAGGTGGCCGCGATGATCAAACATGACGTAAAACCGCGCCTCCGTGAGCTTTCCGGCGTTCCCGCTCTGGTAATCAGCGCGGAGAAGGACCTTCTCGCGCCCCCTTCGGCGGGCCGGGGCATTGCAGCCGGGATCCAGGGGTCGCGCTATATCGAAATCGCCGGGGCGGCGCATGCATTTCCTGTACTCGAACCGGAGCGTTGCGCAGCCCTCATGCTCGATCACCTGGCGGCTGCCGAACGCCTGAATCTTCCCGCCTGATAGTGTGGGTGCCGGGGGACGGCCATGAGTCTGGCGCGGGGATTCGTGCTTCTGTGGTTTCTCGCTGCGTTCACGCTATCCGTGACGGGCTGGTTCGAGCGGTTTACCGCCGCGTCTCTCTTCGGCATCGGCGCGCTGCTCTCCACCACGGGATTTATCGTTCTGTACCGTGCGTCGGAAGGATTTCGCGGGTATCTTCGGGGCCGCAGCCTCAGGCGTCTGACGCGCATACAGGCGCTGCGCTTTTTTGGAACGCTCGCACTGATCAAGAGCAGCCAGCATGTCCTGCCCGCCATTTTCGCGCTGCCGACGGGCATCATCGACGATGTGTTTGCGCTCAGCTCGTTTTACGTCGCCACGCACCTGGTTTCACGGGAAGGCCGCGCACGGCCAGGCTTTGCCGCATGGCACGCGGCGGGCCTGCTGGGACTCGCCGTCTCCATCGTGACCGCGGTGCTGACCTCTTCCGATCGCTTTGGATTCGTGCGCGACGGGCTCACCAGCAAAGCCATGACCTGGTTTCCGATGAGCCTTGTACCGACCTTCATCGGCCCCCTGGTGCTGATTTGCCATCTGCTCGCTCTGGCGGCCGTCTCCGGGGGCGAGGCTTCGGAGCGCGCCTGAACCGCGCCGCAGGATCTGTGTTCTTCCGTCCGAATCTGCTCCGGGAACGGCGCCGGTTACTGGTAGGATGGCCATCATTATGGCTCGATCCGGAGATTGTCATCTTCGGCGGGAATGGCGAAGTCGCCGGCTTCTGTGGATCGGTCAATTCGCCGCCGTTCTGATCGTTGCCTGTCTACTGGCGGGGGCGACACGAAAAGCGGCCCCAAAGGCGCCCCGCCCGCCAATGCCCCCGGTTTCGAAGGATGTGGTTTACCCCGCCAATTCCCGTGTCATCAATGTCAAACGCTATGGCGCGAAGGGTAATGGAAAAACCGACGATACGGCGGCGATCCAGGCGGCAGTGAGCGCGGGAATCAA
>CAZXCO010000021.1:0-6820 GCA_964639095.1 uncultured Solibacteraceae bacterium | reverse complement strand
CCCATCAGGATCTTGTCCTTGGCCAGTTCGAAATCGATCATCATGACGAGCTTCCGGTTCTGCCGGGCGGCGTTGAGTGCCGCTTCGTTCACGAGATTCGCCAGATCCGCGCCGGCAAGGCCCGGTGTGCCGCGGCCCAGCACCGAAAGATCCACGTCGTCGCCCAGCGGGACCTTCTTGGTGTGAACCTTCAGGATCGCTTCGCGGCCATTCACATCGGGGCGGCCCACCACAACGCGGCGGTCGAAACGGCCCGGCCGCAGGAGCGCCGGATCGAGTACATCAGGCCGGTTGGTCGCGGCCACCAGAATCACGCCTTCGTTCGATTCGAAACCGTCCATCTCCACCAGCAACTGGTTGAGGGTCTGCTCGCGCTCATCGTGCCCGCCGCCGAGACCGGCGCCGCGATGGCGTCCCACGGCGTCGATTTCATCGATGAAGATGATGCATGGCGCGTTCTTCTTTCCCTGCTCGAACAGATCGCGCACGCGGCTCGCGCCGACGCCGACGAACATCTCAACGAAGTCGGAGCCCGAGATGGAGAAGAACGGGACATTCGCCTCACCCGCGATCGCGCGGGCGAGCAACGTCTTGCCCGTGCCCGGAGGCCCGATCAGCAGCACGCCTTTCGGAATGCGCCCGCCGAGCTTCTGGAATTTCGCCGGCTCGCGCAGAAATTCGATGATTTCCTGCAGTTCTTCCTTGGCTTCTTCGACGCCGGCGACGTCCTTGAACGTGACCTTCCGCTGCTGGGTGGAATGCAGCCGCGCCCGGCTCTTGCCGAAGCTGAGAGCTTTGTTGCCGCCGCTCTGCATCTGCCGCATCATGAAAATCCAGAATCCGATCAGCAACAGGAAGGGCGAGGCATTCACCAGGATGGAAACCCAGCCGTTGGAGTTGCTCGACTCGAACGTCATCTGCACTTTCTTGTCGTTCAGCATGTCGTAGAGCTTCGGGTAATTGCTGGGAATCTCGGTATGGAACGAGTTATTCCCGCTCGCGAAATCGCCCTTGACGGTGCTGCCGTTGATGCTGACCGACTTGATGTTGCCGGCCTCCACCTCGCTCAGAAATTCAGTGAAGTTAAGCGCCCGGTCAGGTTTCGTGTGACCGTTCTTGACCACGGCCCACAGCAGGACCGCGACACAAATCAGGACGGCCCAGAAAATGACAGTTTTAACGTTTGAATTCACAATACCCCTTCACAAGACGCCCGTTTCCGGATCGCCCGGCTGCCGGAACTGGTTGCCACGAACGCGCTTCAGTAACATAGACGCAATAAATGGGGGCTTTGATTCCATCGCTTCGCGGATCACAAGAACTTTCCGGCTTTCCGGCGCTGCGGCGAATTCCCCGGAAACCCCGAATCCACGACTCCACACGATGGCGCCGGTCGCGCCGGTTACAACAACCGGCCAGTTTCGTCGCTCCCACAGGGGTACCCGGCTGTCCTGAAACAGCGTTTTAATCTTCTGCGCTGCGGAGTGACCCAGAGGCTGGTACTGGTCACCCGGTCTCCAGTTCCGCAGTTTCCATCCCTGCGGTGACAACGAACCGGCACACCTCTCCCAGTCCAGAGCCTCCACCCCATCATTATATACGCTTGAGGGGCTAACCAGTTCCATCTCAATGGTTAACTGCCTCTCGGGGAGCTCCGTGCGTCCGGGCACACTTAGCGGAGCCTCGAAATCCCGTTCCAGACGCGTATCAATCCCGATCGGCGCCAGCCGCAGCCAGTCGAATGAGCGGTAAACATCCAGACCCGGGAGCTGGAGCCGGCCGCTGCCCTGCCGGGCGCTCATCATGGCCCGAATGGCCTCGACGTGGCGGAAGTCGATCGCCCGCAGGGAGCCCCGGACCCGTTCGATCCCTCTCCGGAGCAGGCGCCGCTGGACCGCCACCGGGAGTTCCAGGAACGGCCGCGTGGAAATCAGAATCGTTTCCACGTTTTCAATCAGGTAACGGCTTTGCAGCCGATCCAGCTCGGCTGTCCAGTAATCCTCCTCGGCGCGGGCCCAATGGGCGGTCGAAACAAGGACATCCGGGAGGGCCGGATTCAGGCTCACGGCCAGTTCCGGCATGTGCCGCAGCCGGATGCGGTTGCGCACGAAATCCGGACTCTGGTTCGACTGGTCCTCCCGCCAGGGAATGCCGCGTTCCGCCAGCCAGGTCCGGATCTCCTCCCGGCGCAACTCGAGGAGGGGGCGAATCCTGCCGTCCGCGGTCACCGGCTGGATTCCGCTGAGTCCCGCCGTCCCCGCCCCGCGCAGAAAGCGGTGGAGGACGGTTTCGGCCTGATCGTCGAACGTGTGGCCGGTCGCGACCAGATCGCAGACCCCCGCGGCGATCCGTTCGCGGAAGAAATCGTAGCGTGACCGCCGTGCCTCCTGCTCCACGTTACCCTCGGGCGGAGCCGCCGCGAGAACGTACACGGGCAGATCGAAGCGCCCGGCCATCTCGCGCGCGAACGTCTCATCGGCATCCGATTCCAGGCCCCGGAGCTTGTGATTCACGTGCAGGACCGCGACGGCCGCCCCGAGTTCGCAGAGCGCATGCAGCAGGAAAACGGAATCCGCGCCTCCGGAGAGCGCAACGCCAACGCGGCGCGAGCGATCCAGCATGCCATAACGACCGATCGTCTCCGCGACGCGCTCCATCATGCCTGAATTGTAACGGCCGCCCGCAGCGGGCCGCGACTCTCAGCGGCGGCGGCCGAAAACACGTCCCGGAAGCCGGGGCGAAGAGCGCGGAGAACCGAAGCGGCGGCCGCTGCCGGAACCGAAGCGCTGCCCGCTGCTCGATCCGCCGAACCGCTTTCCCACGCCCGGCTCTTCCCGCGATCCGAAGCGGGGTTCGCCCTCACGCGGTTCGACGCGCGACGGCCGGGCCGAGCGGTTCGAAGCATAGGCTGACCCCGAGTATCCGCCCGACTGCACATACCGGCTGCTCGCATAGCGGCGCGTGGTGAACGTGCCGTGACTGCCGTATTTCGGCGGGCTGGCGGGCGTTTCCCGGCCGTAGTAGGTGCGCCCGGCGCGAAGCGCCGTCGAATACCCGTTGTATTCGTTGACGTAAATCGGCTGGTAGCTGCGCCCCCACAGCAGCTCGCGCAAAATCAGGTACTGCGGCAGGAAGGTCCACACGGTCTGGCCACCCGAGTGGCTCCAGTAGCCGTACTGGTTCGATCCCTGCGAAGGCGAAGCAATGTAGGCGAATCCTGGCGGCTGCGGCTGGGTCCGGGCTTCGGAATCGAAGAGACCCGCATCCTTGTGAGCGATCGCCATGCCCAGATCGTTTTCGACCGAACGATAAGCCGGCTCCGGCACATCCACCCATTCCGTGTCGGTGGACGTCTCGGTCTTTTTTGCGGCGACATCGGTGTAGTGGGTCCGGACCGTGGTTACCTTCTCGCGATACACAGGGTCGGCGCCGCGGCTGCTCACTTCGAGATCGGCCAGGATCTTGTCCCAGGAGTCGTAGAGTTGGCCGCTCGCCGCGCGCAAGTCGTCCGCGCCATGCCGGAGATTGTTTTCGTCGCGGCGCAGAGCGTCGTTGGCCTCGATCAGCGAGGCAAGTTCCGGACCTCTGGCTTTTCCGGCCGCGGCATCCTGCCTTGCGGCCGCTGTCGCATTCCATTGGGCATCGGCATCGTCCGACGATTTGTGCAGAGCGGCGAGCCGGTTATCCAGATCGCCCTTCTTCGCGGGCCAGTCCTGTTCGGCTTTCGCGACGGCCTGCGACACGGGTGTCAGATCGACCGCATGGATTCCGTCATACTCCTGCTGCATGGCGGCAAGGTAGTGCGGAACATTGCGTTCGAAATCCAGCCAGCTCCCGGCATCCGATTCGACCGACTGCGACTCGCTGATTACGGACTGCCGCAAGCTGCGCTCCTGAGTCAGCAACTGCCGCGCCCGGCGCACGCTTTGCGGATCGTTGCCGGACATGTTGTCGAGCTGTTTGAGGTCGTTGCGGGCGCCTTCCAGCTTGCCCTTCGCCGCCTGAAGCCGCGCCGGCCATTCGGTGGCGACGGGAGCGCCGCGAAAGAGATCGGGTGAATGATCCAGGTCTTCCTGCAGGGCCTTCTGCGAGTGCTGCAACTGCCACTCGGCCTGCACGATGGCCGCCTTCTCGGAATCGATCTGGCTTCGGATGTCGCGCGGCAATCCGCCGCACGCCGCCATCCACAGCGACAACAGCAGGGCCGCCCCCACCGGCGCGATCAAGCACCTGCGCGCCTTCATATCAAGCTCCTCGAAATACGGTTATGTCCGAAGGCTCCACTCTCACCCGAATGGAAGCAGTGAAGGGCTCACCTTCGAATTTCCGGATGTTCAGGTAACGCTTCCCGTCCTGTTCGTGGAACTCCCAGCCGTAGAAACCGCGCCCGGTCGCGGCGCCCTCGCCGAAGACCCCCATTTCGCGGCTCAACCGGTAGAGCCAGAATTTGCCTTCGAAATCGAAAAAATCGGCCGGATTCTGGCGCGCGTCGAGTTCCGACAGGTCGTCTTCGCTCAGCCCGAGTTCGTCGAGCGTGATCTTCCGGCCGTCGAAGGCGCCGCGCACTTCGACCGTATCGTCATCGTGGACTTCGAGATACACGCGGCGGTCGCGCCACATGCCGCTCAGTTCGGTCCAGCGGGCGCTGCCGGCCTCGTAGAGATCCCGGCGGTCGACGGTGAAATCGAGATCGCTGAAATCTTCTGCCGCACCGGCCACCGAGAGCGTGTCCCGGACACGCGCATCCGTAATACGGAGGTTTGCCAGATCTTCCTGCGGAACCGTGCGCTTCCGATCGAAAAACATGCGCTTAGTGGCCGCCCGCCGCGGGAAGCTCTTTCTGGACCGTCACCGATGCCTGCCGCTCGCGCTTGAGCGCCGCCAGTTCATCGTCGACCGTGTGTCCCTGCAACTGGGCGAACTCGGCTTCGAGATCGGAATCCTTGCCCGAATTCGCCAGCGCCGTGAACGCCTGCGCGGTGGCTTCCTCTTTGGCGACGGACTTTTCGAAGTTCGAGAGCGTGGCGAAAGCATTATCCGCCTTGCCCACCCCGGCCAGCGCCTCGGAAACCTTCCGCTGCGCCATCGCGGCGTTCTTGCGCGCCACCAGCGTGGTCGCGGTGCGCTCGCCTTCTTCGATCTTGTGCTTCAGGTCGGCGACCTGGGCCTTCAGCGAGTCGCTGGCCTGCCGGGCCGAATCGACGGCCGTCTGCAGCGACGCGATCTGCTTGTCGCATTCCGACTTCTTCGCCAGCGCCTTTTTCGCCAGGTCTTCGTTACCGGCGTCGAGCGCCTGGCCGGCCCGGTCCTTCCATTCCTGCGATTGCCGGACGTATTTCTGGTACTCGGCGTCGAGCTGATTGTAGTTGCTCATGGCCATCGCCGACGAGCGCACCACATTGTTCAGCTCCGTCTTCATGTCGGCGACGGTCTGCCGGACCGTGGCCTCGAAAGTCGCGTCTTCAATGGCGGTCATGCCCTGATTCGCCTGCCCGCGCGCGACGCGTCCAGCGCGGTTGAAAATGTCTGAAAAGAATGCCATGGCTTCCTCTTGTTGGTCCCCTTATGCCGCGTGAAGATCGACGCCGATCAACGCTTTGGCGTGCACCACATCCGCCAGCAGGTAACTGACACAGGACAGAATGTCGTCCTCATCGTCCGCTTCCATGTCCTGCAGTTTGCAGAAATTGTTCAACGTGATGACGACGTTGCCGTCGCCCGTGTCGTGAAGCTGAAAGTGCGACGTGGAGATGCCGTTGTCTGCCGCCAGCATTTTTCGCAGCACCGGCTGGGTCAGGCTGGCCGCCGGGGTGGTCATGCACACGAGCGAAAGGTACAGAATGTCTCCCGCGAGCACGCCCTGCAGCACGATGCCGCTGTCGACTTCCCGGATCCGCAGCACGCCATCGCCCACCTCGGTAACCGAATAGCGCTTCGACGCAAGCAGAGACTGGATTTGTTCGAGAGTGGAATTGGTGGTAGTCGCCATAAATTTTACCTGTGTATCTTGTCTACGCATCCCGGAGTGGAGTTGTTCGGACCGTTCTCATATTCTAACGATTCGGAAGGTGGCGCCCTGCGGGCCTATGCGTTACCATTTTCCGCCTGTTCGGGCTGTTGCTCGATAAATTCCAGCCGGTTACCCCAGGGATCGCTCGTGTAAAAGCGCCGGGCGCCGGGCAGCCTGTTGTCGTCCGTCACCTCGAAGCCGTTGGCAAGCAGGGCTGCCCGCAGAGGTTCGAGATGGAGAAGCGCGAATGCGGGGTGGGCCTTTTTCGCCGGGCGGAAGTCCGGCTCGACGCCGATGTGAACCTGCCGGCTTCCGCAGCGGAACCAGCATCCCCCGCGCCGGCGTAACGGCTCAGGCTTTTCTATCTCCGGGAGTCCGAGCGTCTGCCCGTAAAACCGGCGGGCGGCCTCCTCACAGCCCGGGGGCGCGGCGATCTGGATGTGGTCGATCCAGATGTGATGGATGGAGGGCTGAACCGGCTCCACTCTGTTTCGAGATTAGCGCGGTTCCAGGTGTGGCAGGTTAGAGGGGCCGCACAGGAAGACAAATCTCGACGCGGTAGCGGCGTTCCGGATCCGTATTGCAGTGTTCAGGTAAGACTCCATCGCGGGCACGACGAGGGCCACCTCCAGACGCTGCATCAGGCTGAGGCAGCACGTGTCAGGACCCGTGAGGCCGCGGGGCCCGGCCCACGCAAAGAGCCGGGTGAACAGACGCCGGAAGAGGGCCGTGTCGTCCTTGTGAGGGCCGACATGCCGAATGTCAGCGATGGTCGCGGTTGCGATATGGCGCACCTTGACCGGGAGTGGG
>CAZXCO010000020.1:0-3024 GCA_964639095.1 uncultured Solibacteraceae bacterium | reverse complement strand
GATATCGATGGGGTACGTGTTATCGGAGATTCCCGTAATCGCGGCGCGCGCGTCGGTGCGCCAGCCGGTGGAGCGCTCTCCGGCGAAAAGGGGCAGAATCGTGAGTCCGTGCCGCGCGGGCGGCAGGGCAGCCAGCGCACTCTCGATGGCGTCGTTGGTCTCGGGCAGGCGGAGCGTCCGTTTCATCCACGCGAAAACCTCTCCGCCATTCGACAGCGCGCCGCCGAGCACGAATCTTTCCCGGTCCACGCGGTAACAGAAGAGGCCGTCGGGAATCTCCATGCGATCCGCTTCGACGACGGCCCGCATCGCACCGCTGGTCCCGACCATGAGGGCAAACCGGTCGGGCGTGGTGCATCCGCTGCCGATGTTGTCGCAGGCTCCGTCGCCCAGCGCGGGAAACCAGGGGATGCCGCGCAGTTCCGGCCATTCGCAGTCGCCGCAAACGGGTTTGTCCATCTCTTCGGGCTCGGCGAACTGTTCTCGGGCAACCGGTAATGCGGCGAGCATTTCCGGATCGTAGTCGTTCCGGTTCTGGTCCCAGAGGCCGGAGCCCGACACCATCGAGGTTGAGGCCGCCGGCTCGCCGACGAGCTTTTGAAACAGGAACTCGCCAGCGCTCATCCAGCGTCTGGTTCGCCGGAAGGTTTCGGGCTGCGTCGCGTGAAGCCAGAGCAGCTTGGCGGGCGGATAGCTGGGATGAAGAACGCAGCCGGTTCGCCGGTGCTGTGCGCGGTCATCCACGCGGCGCGCGAGCTGTTTCGCCGCCTCCGCACTGCGGGCGTCGAACGGATGGAGCACGGGCGTGGTCGGGTCGCCATTCCCGTCCACGCCGATGAGGCTGTGCCAGAACGTATCGACAGCCACGGCTGCGGGCTTGAGCGCCCGGGCGCGCATCTGTTCGCAGGCTGCCGTGACGGCGCGGCGGACGATTCCGGTGAGTTCCGAGGCGTCGATTTCCCAGTCGCCTTCCGCGGTGACATGGGCGCGGTATGCAACCTGCGAACCGGAATTTTCAATCTGCCGGCCGTCGAAATCAAAAAGTAATGTGCGGGCCGAAGAGCTGCCGACGTCAAGGGTCAGGACGCAGTCCACTGTTTGTTTGTAGCACGCGCTCAGCGGGCCGTGTCGCAGAATTCCTCGTACGGAAGATCCGAACCGAGACGCCTGAGTTCCGCAATACAGTGCGCGTCGAGTTCGCGCTGGCGTTCCGGCGTGAGCAGTTCCCCCGAGGCGCTCCGTCCTCCCTTGCGGACCATGGCGCACGGTTTGCTCCAGGGCAGGGGCGGGAAGGGAGCGAACTTGTGATCGATGGATTTCATGTACTCGAAGACGGATTTTTCACAAACCTCCCGAATCACATCGTCGGAGACATGAATATCCAGAAATCTCGCCACGCGCCGGACGGTTCCTTCCAGATCCTCTTTCATCGATTTGTAGGAAACCACCAGCACGTTGGGCCGATGGCGCTGGGCCCAGTATCCGGCGGTATTCGCCGGCCAGGATCCGCCGAGTAAAAATTTGTCCGCCAGAAAGAGCCGGTACATGGTGTCGACGGAGGGCATCGCCCGGCCCAGTCCGCCGTCCCGCAGAAAAAAGTAGGCCGAGACGAAGACGTCTTTGGGATCGCGGATCACCGAGACATAACGGGCCTCCTCCGAGTCAGGCAGCAGCTCCCAGTTCATGTGCGTCTTGATGACGCGTTTGCGCTCGGGAGCGTCCTGCCATGCGGTCGCCTGTGCGAGCGGAATCGCATAATCGCCCATCAGCGGCGCCGCGAGCGGGGCGTCGGGCCACGGCACAACCGAGTGAATGTGATCGTATTCGCCCTTGCCGTGATGAATAAGCTGGTAAACGATCTGGAGCATCCAGTTCGTTCCGCTTTTGGCCCAGGTCATGACGAAGACATCCTGCGGCCCGGGTTTGTAACCGCGGAAGGGATTTTTCCGGATGAACTCCTCTTCGCGCCGGCGGCTGAAATCCGCGAGCATTTTTTCCGCTCCGCCGAACTTTTCCGTCCCCCGCATGATGGGCGCGAAAACGCATTGCGTCCACAGGCCGGCGAGAAGCCGCGCCGCGAGGGGCGCGGGCTTCCGCTCAAATCGGGGAGCGCTCATAATCCGTCCATTCTACGGGTTCGGGCACGGTTGAAATACCGGTAGGACGCGACCCGGCCCAACGCGGCAATGCTAGATTCACAGTGTAGATGCCCGTCCTCAGCCTGCCGGAAAAAGCGGCTCTCGCGATTCTGATCGTACTGTCGGTGGCGGGTTTCTGGTACCGGTTCCGGCGGGTAGCGAAGGTGATTGCGGCCGCAAAACCGGACGCGGAGCTCACGCCGGGCAGGCTCGCTGCGCGTTTCGGAACGTTCGTGTGGGAGGTTCTGCTGCAGGGGAAGGTCATCCGGCAGCGTCCGGCCGCCGGCCTGGCCCATGCCTTCGTGTTCTGGGGGTTCTGCGCCTTCGCGCTGATCACGCTGAATCACATCGCCGCGGGTTTCGGCGTGCCGTTTCTCTCGCGCAGCGGCGGATTCGGACGCATTTACTTCGGCCTGGTGGCGGTGATTGCGATTGCCGTGGCCGCAGGCATTGCGTATCTGGCGGCGCGGCGCTTTCTCGTGCGCCCGGTCTGGCTGGGAGAACTCTCGACGGAGTCGGGCGTCATCGCCGGCCTGATCTTTCTCCTGATGGTTTCCTATCTGGCCGGCTACTGGCTTCCCGAGGACACGCTCTCGGGGCGCGTGGTCTGGTGGGTCCATACCCTGACGCTGCTGGGGTTCCTGCCTTTGATTCCGCATACGAAGCACTTGCATCTGGTGCTCAGTCCGGCGTCGGTGTTCCTCAAGCGCCCGCTGTTCAGCGATATCCCGAAGCTGGCGGGCGATGAGGATTTCGGTCTGGTCGCGGGCAAGGATGTTACGCGGATCGAGGCGCTTCAGGCGTTTTCCTGCGTGGAATGCGGGCGCTGCACCGAGCACTGCCCCGCTTTCAACACGGGCAAGATCCTGAATCCGAAAGAAATCAT
>CAZXCO010000019.1:0-5572 GCA_964639095.1 uncultured Solibacteraceae bacterium | reverse complement strand
TGCGGGTGCCCGGCTCGAATGGCGATCTGTTTCAGTTGAAGGCGGAAGGCGCACATGTGCAGGTCGTGTACTCGCCGCTGGACTGTCTGAAGATCGCGCAGGCCAACCCCGAGAAGCAGGTGGTGTTCTTCGCCATCGGCTTCGAAACGACGGCCCCCGCGAACGCGATGTGCGTGTGGCAGGCGCGCCAGTTGGGAATCCGGAACTTTTCTCTGCTGGTCTCGCATGTTCTCGTGCCGCCCGCGATCGCGGCCATTCTCGATTCGCCCGACAATCGCGTACAGGGATTCCTCGGCCCCGGACACGTTTGCGCCGTCATGGGTTATACGGAGTATGAACCGCTCGCCGCGCAGTACAGGGTCCCGATTGTCGTGACAGGCTTCGAGCCGCTCGACCTGCTGGAGGGAACGCTGATGGCGGTCCGGCAGCTCGAGCAGGGGCGGGCCGAAGTGGAAAACCAGTACAAGCGCGTTCTCTCGCGGGAGGGCAATGCGGTTGCGCGCAAAACCGTTTCACAAGTGTTCGAGGTCTCGGATCGCGCATGGCGGGGTGTCGGCGTCATTCCGCAGAGCGGCTACCGGCTTCGCGCGGAATTTCAGGATTTCGATGCCGAGCGTATTTTCCCCGTGAATCGGATCGCGACGAAAGAGCCGGAGATCTGCATCAGCGGGCAGATTCTCAAAGGCCTGAAAAAGCCTCATCAGTGCCCGGCATTCGCGAAAGAGTGTACGCCGCAGACGCCGCTGGGCGCCACGATGGTCTCGTCGGAAGGCGCCTGTTCGGCCTATTTCAACTATGGCCGGCACCTGATCACGCTCGAGCCCCAGGCTGCCGCGACACAATTCTGATGGCCCTCATACTGGAATGTCCGCTGCCCCTGACGGGCCACAACAAAATCGTGATCGGCCACGGAAGCGGTGGGCGCCTCAGCGCGCAGTTGATCGCCGAAATGTTTGTGCCGGCATTCGACAACGAGGTGCTTCGCCGGATGGACGATCAGGCGGTTTTGAATCTGGAGGCCTCCCGTGTCGCTTTCACGACCGACTCCTTCGTGGTGACGCCGATTTTCTTCCCCGGTGGCGATATTGGCGATCTCGCTGTGAACGGCACAGTCAACGATCTGGCGATGAGCGGCGCGGCGCCGCTGTATTTGTCGGCCGCGTTCATCATCGAAGAGGGCTTTGCGATGGCCGACCTTCAACGCGTAGTCGAGTCGATGGCCCGCGCCGCGAGAGCTGCGGGCGTGGCGATCGTCACGGGCGACACGAAGGTGGTGAACAAGGGCTGTGCGGACCAGCTGTTCGTCACGACGGCGGGAGTGGGGCTTGTTCCCGCTGGCGTTCATATTTCGGCCTCCAATGCAAAGCCGGGGGACCGCATTCTCCTCAGCGGCACGATCGGCGATCACGGCATGGCGGTGATGGCGCAGCGCGAGGGACTGGATTTCGAAGGCGAACTCCTCTCCGATACGCGTCCGCTGCACAACCTGGTGAAGGCGATGATCGGCGCGGGTGAGATTCACGTTCTTCGCGACCCGACGCGGGGCGGACTCGCGGCATCGCTCTCGGAGATCGCGAAGACGTCGAACACCGGGGTCGAAATCGACGCGCGCGCGATACCGGTCCGGGAGAGCGTCAAGGGCGCATGCGAGGTGCTGGGGCTCGATCCTCTGTTCGTGGCGAACGAGGGAAAGCTGGTGGCGTTCGTTGCTCCTGGGGATGCCGGGCGCATCCTGGACGCGATGCGTTCTCTGCCGGAAGGCCGGGAGGCGACGATGATCGGCCTCGTCACGGATCAGCATCCGGGGGTGACGATCGTGAGAACCGAGATCGGCGGTTCGCGCGTCGTCGAACTGCCCTTCCATGAGCAGTTACCCCGGATCTGCTGATCCGGCGTGTGCGGCATGTCACACAGAGAGCGGTTGTAACGGGTTACACCTTTCTACTTTGACTTGGCTCATTCCCGGGACCACACTACGGGTGGAGCGCTCGGGACCGTTGTATCGCTTTTCCGGGCTCACCACGGGAGGCGCACATGGGCTCACAGCCTGTTCCGTCCGGAAGGTCATCGCAGGGCGCCCCGGCAATCAGCGAAATTCACGTTCTCTGGATTACGGCCGGCCTGGGCTGCGATGGCGATTCAGTGTCGATAACAGCCGCGACGCAACCCAGCGTCGAGGATGTTCTGCTCGGGGCGATTCCCGGGCTTCCCAGAGTTCATCTGCATAATCCGGTACTCGCGTATGAAGTCGGCGATGACTTCATGAAGTTCTGGTATGAGGCGGATCAGGGACGGCTCGATCCCTTCGTTCTGGTTGTGGAGGGATCGATTCCGAACGAGCGGATCAAGCGCGAGGGATACTGGGCCGCGCTCGGGACCGATCCCGCGACAGGACAGCCGATCACGACCTGTGAATGGATCGACCGGCTGGCGCCGAAAGCCCTCGCAGTCGTGGGCGCCGGCACCTGTGCGACCTACGGCGGCATTCACGCAATGGAGGGCAATCCCACCGGATGCATGGGGCTGGCCGATTACCTCGGTTGGGAGTGGAAATCGAAGGCGGGTCTGCCGATCGTGAATGTGCCTGGATGCCCGGTGCAGCCGGACAACTTCATGGAAACCTTACTTTACCTGCTCTATCAGGTGGCCGGCCTAGCGCCCATGATTCCGCTCGACGACAAGCTTCGCCCGAAGTGGTTGTTTGAAAAGACTGTGCACGAGGGCTGCGACCGCGCGGGTTACTACGAGCAGGGTCAGTTCACGAAGGAGTATGGCACGCCGGAGTGTCTGGTGAGGATCGGCTGCTGGGGGCCCGTGGTGAACTGCAACGTTCCCAAACGCGGATGGATGGCGGGCATCGGCGGGTGCCCGAACGTTGGCGGGATCTGCATCGGATGCACGATGCCCGGTTTTCCGGACAAATTCATGCCGTTCATGGACGAGCCGCCCGGCGCACATGTCTCTTCGCGGATTACCAATATTTATGGCGGCGCCATACGGGCGCTGCGGGGATTTACCAACGACACGGTCGACAAAGAGCCGAAGTGGCGTCACCGGGCCCCGAAACTCACCACAGGCTTTCAGCCGAAGCCGGGAACTTATGCAGGAAGGAGCTGACTCAAGTGGCCACCATTACGCAGACACCCGCAGAGCCGACCCAGAAGTCCCGCCGTCTGGTTGAGATGTCGTGGGACCCGATTACGAGAATCGTTGGCAGTCTGGGCATCTATACGAAGATCGATTTCGAGAACCGGGAGGTGGCGGAGTGCCACAGCACGTCATCCATTTTCCGCGGCTACAGCATTTTCATGAAGAACAAGGATCCGCGCGATGCTCACTTCATCACGAGCCGGATCTGCGGAATCTGCGGGGACAATCACGCGACCTGCGCGACTTATGCGCAGAACATGGCGTTCGGCGTTCGCCCACCAGAGATGGGGGAGTGGATCACGAACCTCGGCGAAGCCGCTGAGTACATGTTCGACCACAACATATTCCAGGACAATCTGGTCGGTGTTGATTTCTGCGAACAGATGGTCAGGGAGACGAATCCGGGCGTCCTCGCGAAAGCCGAGACGACGGATTGTCCGCACGCAGACCTGCACGGTTATCGAAAGATCGCGGACATCATGCGCGCGCTGAATCCGTTCAGCGGCGAGTTCTACCGCGAAGCGCTGCAGATGAGCCGCATGACGCGTGAAATGTTCTGTCTGATGGAGGGGCGCCATGTGCATCCTTCCACGCTTTATCCCGGCGGAGTCGGCACCGTGCCGACGGTCCAGCTTTTCACGGACTATCTGACGCGGCTGATGAAGTACGTCGAGTTCATGAAACGGGTTCTGCCGCTGCATGACGATCTCTTCGATTTCTTCTATCAGGCGCTTCCGGGCTACGAGAAGGTGGGGCAGCGAAGAATTCTGCTCGGATGCTGGGGATCGTTTCAGAATCCTGACGTCTGCGATTACACCTACCGGAATATGGACCGGTGGGGAAATGCCATGTATGTGACCCCGGGCGTGGTGGTCGACGGAAATCTTGTCACCACCAGCCTCGTCGATATCAATCTCAATATCCGCATTCTGCTCGGTAGTTCCTACTACGATGACTGGCAGCAGGAGGGCGAGACCTTCGTGACCCGGGATCCGCTCGGCAACCCGATTGACAAGCGCCATCCCTGGAACCAGACCACGACACCACGGCCGCAGAAGCGGAACTTCGGCGGAAATTATTCCTGGGTGATGTCGCCGCGCTGGTATGACCAGCGCACCGGAGATTACCTCGCTCTGGACACGGGCGGTGGTCCGATCGCCCGCTTGTGGGCTACGGCGCTGGCCGGCAAGGTCGATATCGGTTACATCAAAGCCACGGGCCAGAGCGTCAAAATCAATCTGCCGAAGACGGCCCTGAAGCCTGAAGTCGAATTCGAGTGGAAGATTCCAAAATGGAGCAACGCGATCGAACGCGATCGGGCCCGGACCTATTTTCAGGCCTACTCCGCCGCCGCGGCGCTCTACTTCTGCGAAAAGGCAATGAAGGCGCTGCACTCCGGCAAGACCAAAACATGGAACGATTTCAAAGTTCCGGACGAAGCGATCGGATGCGGCTTCCACGAGGCCGTGCGGGGCGTCCTGTCGCATCATGTGGTTATTCGCGGCGGAAAAATCGCCAATTATCATCCCTACCCGCCGACTCCGTGGAACGCGAATCCGCGCGACGTATACGGCACGCCGGGACCTTATGAGGATGCGGTCCAGAATACGCCGATCTTCGAAGAAAACGGCCCGGAGAATTTCCGGGGGATCGACATCATGCGGGCTGTTCGCAGCTTCGACCCGTGCCTTCCCTGCGGCGTTCATATGTATCTCGGAGGGGGCAAGGTTCTCACGACGCGGCACTCGCCGATGTTCGGCCATCAGGTCAGCGAGGCATGAACTCCCTGGAGAAAGTCGAGGACTTGATCGCCCGGATCGAGGCCAGCGCGGACCCCAGTGTCCGGGCCGCGGCGCGCGATCTGGTGCAGGGGCTGATGGACTTTCACGGAAACGCCATCGAACGGATGGTCGCGATGGTCGACGGACCCGTTCTGCAGGCCATGGCGCGGGATGAGCTTGTACGCCCCCTGCTCCTGCTCTATGACCTCCATCCGGAGAGCACGGAAGTCCGTGTGCGGCGCGCCGTCGACCGAATACCCAACGCTGAATGCATTGGCGTCGAAGGTTACGAAGTCAGGATCCGCGTCGGCGGCCATGGGCGGATGCCATCCCGGGAGGCGCTCGAGGCGGCGATTCAGGAGGCTGCGCCGGAAGTTCAATCGGTCGTGATCGAGGGTTTGAAGATCGCCGATTTCGTTCCTCTCGGGAATCTGCAGGCGGTGTGACTCCCATGCACGCCATTGCATCGCTGCGGCGTTTCGTGCGGCCGCGAGAATCGCTCGCGACTGTGCAGCGTTGCGATCTCTGCAGTGGCGCACTCGGGGCGGGCCACCGGCACCTCTTCGATCCGGCTACCCGGCGGCTCACCTGCGCGTGCGACGGGTGCGCGCTCCTGTTCCCGTGCAGCGGTGATACAAAAT
>CAZXCO010000018.1:0-1768 GCA_964639095.1 uncultured Solibacteraceae bacterium | reverse complement strand
TTCGCCAGGCGACAAGGCGCCTGTCGCAACCTGGTAGAGCAGCGGCTGAAAAAGGTGAAAATTACGGCGATCGATGAGCGTCAGATCGACGTCGGCTCGTTTGAGAGAACGGGCCGCATAAAGGCCACCGAACCCGCCCCCGACGATCACCACGCGGAATTTCATCCCTTCAGGCTATAGCAGGCTAAGGGGAATCCGATATGCCGAACAGCACAGCATATTTGTCCGGCAGGCGGACCGGCCGCAGTTCGCCGTCCGCGTTGCGCTTGAGAAAAATATGACGGGTCTGACCCGTCGCGACCCTGCGCCCGTTGCACGTCATCTCGTAGTCGAAGGATACGAAGCGGCGGCTTACGTCGGGAACGCTCGTCGCAATCGAAATTTCCTCATCGAAATGCGCCGGGCTGACGTAGCGGCAGCGCGATTCCGCGACGGCGAGCAGGATGCCATCTTCGCGCTCCATGTCCTTATAACGGAATCCGGCGGCGCGGCAGTAGTCGACACGCGCCACTTCCATCCAGACCAGATAATTTGCATAGTAGACGACACCCATCTGATCGGTCTCCGCATAACGGACGCGGATGGTGCTGTGGTGGATGAAAGGCGCGGGGTCGGGCACGGTTTCCGATTGTAGCGGGCGCAGTCCGCCGGGCCTCGCCGGCCTGCGGAACAGGTGTTCCTCAGAGAGCGACTGCTTTTGATAGCCTTGACGTAGTGCAGGTCAGAGTTCTTTTTTTCGGGCTTTTGAAGGATATTTGCGGGCGCGCCGAGGATCGCCTCGAACTTCCAGCGGGCGCCACGGCAGGCTCTGTCTTCGAGCACTATGCGGCCGTTTTCCCGAAGCTTCGACAGATGGCGTCGAGCATCGTTCTGGCCCGCAACCACGAGTTCGCGACAACCGTCGAAGCGCTCTCGGAAGGGGATGAGGTGGCGCTGCTCCCACCCGTGAGCGGTGGCAGTTTGCCGGAAATCCGCGACCCCGATGGCCATTTTTTCGCGCTCACGCGCCAGCCCATCGACGTCCGCCGTCTCGAAAACCAGCTTCTCGAGGGTCATGACGGCGCGAGTGTAACCTTCCAGGGTGTAGTCCGTAACAATACCAGTGGACGCAAGACCCTGCGGCTGGACTACGAATGTTACGAACCCATGGCGATCCGCAAAATGGCCGAGATCGGCCGCGAGATTGCAACGCAGTGGGCGGTCAGCCGGGTGGGAATCATTCACCGGCTGGGCGTCATGGAGATCGGCGAGGCGAGTGTCGTTATCGTTGTCACAGCGCCGCACCGCAAGCCCGCATTCGATGCCGCTCTCGAAGGAATCAACCGGCTCAAACGGCTGGTCCCGGTCTGGAAGAAGGAGTTCTTCGAGGATGGCGAAGTCTGGGTGGAAGGGGACTGGGACCAGAATGCGCCTCGCGTTTCTGCTTCTTAGTCTCGCGGGTTTCGCCGCGGCGCAGGACGATGTTGTCTTCAACTCCGATGTTCAACTGGTCAGGATTCTCGCGACCGTAAAAGACCAGGCGGGCGCTCTGGTGGGCTCGCTCCAGAAGAGCGATTTCACCGTCCGTGACAACGGTGTGCCGCAGCAGATCGCAGTCTTCGAGCGGCAGACCGACCAGCCGCTCTCGGTCGCGATCCTGATCGACAACAGCGGCTCCACCGCAAAGGATTTGCGTTTCGAAACCCAGTCGGTTACGCGATTCCTTCGCGCCCTGCTGCGCGAGGGGAATCCGGAAGACGCGGTCGCGCTCTACAGCTTCAACTGGGAG
>CAZXCO010000017.1:0-5545 GCA_964639095.1 uncultured Solibacteraceae bacterium | reverse complement strand
GGGCCAGATTCGGGCCTGCGGCGCGACGGTCACCGGCGCCGGTCTGCCGAAGGTCGAGGTCAGCCTGGAACGCCTGATGCAGTTGCTGGAGAACCTGATCGTGAATTCGCTCCGGTTCCGCTCCGAAGCGCCGCCGGAGATTCGGATTTCCGCCGCCTCGTGCGGCAACGGGATGTGGGAGATTCGTGTGGAAGACAACGGAATCGGCATCCCGACGGACGACTGCGAGGCGATCTTCAAACCGTTTGTGCGCCTGCATGGAAGAAAATACCCTGGCGCGGGTCTCGGCCTCGCGATCTGCCGGAACATCGTCGAAGCGCACGGGGGAACCATTCGGATGGAGTCCGCGCCGGGCAAGGGTTCCGTGTGTATTTTTACGCTTCCCGGCGCGGATCGCGCCTAGAAAATACTGTGCGCGAAAATTTTTCGCGCGCCCGCTCTCACGCCTTCGCGCCGTATTCTTCGAAGAAGTGCGCCAGAGTGCGGATTCCGTCGTAATAATTCCGGATATTGTATTTCTCGTTCGGAGAATGGAGCCCGTCGTCGGGCAAGCCGAATCCCATCAGAATCGTCGGAATCCCGAGATGCGTCGCAAAATCTCCCACGATCGGGATCGAACCGCCGGAACGCGTGAAGACGGTCGGCTTGCCGAAAATGTCGCTGAAGGCTTTCGCCGCGACTCGTATCGCCGGATGATCCGGGTTCACCATCAATCCCGGACCGGCGCTGAGTACGCGCACCTCACACTGGACGCCGCGCGGGGAATTTTCCCTGACCCACTGCTCGACCGAGCGGATGATTTTCCCGGGATCCTGCCGCGGCACCAGCCGGATGCTCACCTTCGCGACCGCTTTCGCCGGAATCACGGTCTTCGCGCCTGCGCCCGTGAATCCGCCCGCGATGCCGTGGACTTCAAACGTCGGCCGCGCCCAGGTTCGTTCGAAGACCGAGTATCCCGGCTCGCCCGTCAACGTGGAAGACCCCACCTCGTTCGTCAAATACTCGTCGTCATCGGAGGGCAGATGATTCCAGCTCTCTTTCTCCTCGGCCGATGGCGCTTCCACGTCCTGATAAATGCCTGGGATCAGGATGTGCCCGTTCGCATCTTTGGCCTTCGAAAGCAGCTCGATCAGCCCGAATACGGCGTTGGGCGCCGCGCCGCCGTATAGACCGGAATGCAGGTCGCGCATCGGGCCGCGTGCTTCGATTTCCATGTACACCAGCCCGCGCAGCCCGATATTCAGGGTCGGCAGCCCCGGCGCGTACATCTCGGTATCGGAAACCAGCGCCACGTCGGCCTTCAGTTTTTCGCGATTGGCCGCGACATACTCCGCCACGGAAATCCCGCCGACCTCCTCTTCGCCCTCGATCAGAACCTTCACGTTGACGGGGATGTGGCCATAGATCGCCTTGATGGCTTCGAGCGCCTTGATGTGGGAGAACATCTGGCCCTTGTCGTCCGCGGCGCCGCGCGCGTAGAGATTCCCGTTGCGCTCGGCCGGTTCGAAAGGAGGCGACTCCCAGAGCTCCAGTGGATCGGGAGGCTGCACGTCGAAATGTCCGTAGCAGAGAACGGTGGGCTTACCCGGTGCATGCAGCCAGTCGGCATACACAAGCGGATGACGGTCGGTCTCGATCAGCTCCACATTCTCGAGGCCGGCGGCCCAGAGATGATCGACCACGAAATCCGCGGCGCGATGCGTGGCTTCTTTGTTCTCCGGGAGCGTTGAAATACTGGGAATGCGCAGGAAGTCTTTCAGCTCTTCGAGAAAACGGGTTTCATTTTCCTTGACGTAACGATCGATCGCTTCGGACATGTCGCCTCATTCTAGCGTGCTGTCCGTGAGAGCGATGTTCTCTACGGCTCCCTGAAACGCGCGTGAGGCCGGGGCTCCTGGGTCCGGCCTCACGCTTTCTCCGGCCTCTATTCGACTGGGACGCTCGACTATTGGGAGCGTGAGCAGGAAGGGGAGACCGTTCGCACCGATTTGGGCCGGAAGGCTTTTGCTCCGCCCTGATTCATGACAGTCCCTTCAAGCTCGACTGTCTGGTTCACATACTTTTGCAGTTGGTTCGGCGCCGCAAAGGAATATTTTTCGCCCGATTTGTTGTCTGTCAGGGCATATTGGTTGGGCGTGGCGCCTTGCATCAGGCATCCGGTCAGCGTCGTTGGCTGGCCTTCTGCCTCGCTATTCTGTTGACTTGCATCAGGTTGTTGTCCGCGGGGCGCTCTCTGGCCGGGATTCTGTTGCGCGAAAGCCGCAATCCCCAGTCCAAGGAACACCGTAAACATTGCAGAGCGGGGGAGTTTCTTCATTACACCTCCTCGGCCGATTCAGCAGGAAGCGGGCCAGTGGAACTGGCTGCCATTTTCACTGCACAAGGGCTCTTTTGGCGGTCAGCTCCTGTACGATTTTCGTGACAAAGAACGTTTTATTCTGCGCGTTTCGGGCCTCTCGGGGAATGGTTTGTTCCGGAATTCAGTTCTCGACCGCCCCTTTACTGCGGCAGTGCAGGAGCAGACGAATCGGATGGCACGGGCGGGGTTGTGGATTCCGGAGCGGGCGCGGGACTGGCCGCAGGCGGTGACGCGGGGGCATCGCTGGAATCCGGCGCGGGCACGGGATTGGGCGCGGCCACGGGAGCGATCTCGGCCGGAGGAGACGGCACCGCAGGAGCCTGAATCGTTGTCGCCCGGCCCTTCTCGTCTCCCCTCAGCCAGATGTACAGCACTCCTTTCGGGTCGAGAGGGTCCGGCAGAGCAACTTCGATCGATTGCTTCAGTCCTTGTCCCGGAAGTGGTTTTGGAAGTCCGGTTAGTTTTGTTCCGTTATTCGCATCCCACCCCGCCTGCTCGATCATCTCGAGATTTTGTCCCGTCAGCTCATAGGTCCGCGGGCCCTTCGGTGTGGCAGGATCATCCGGCCCGGTTGGAGCGGCGGCAAGCGCAAAGGAATCGATTCGGGGCACGCGCAGAATATGCGCGAGCGAAGAAGGCTGTGATTTGCCGCCGCGACCGTTATCGATGACCGCCTCGAGAGAGCATCCCGCCGGCAAGGCGCTCGTGTCGAAGGCCAGAAACAACTGGTCCGGCGAAAGCTGTTGCAGGCTGGAAGATCCGTCCTGCTGGCCCACATGCAGCGTCGCCTGTTCGCCCACACCGTCGGCACAACCGAGACGCAGAACACTGCTGCGTTCGATGTCCTTGACGTCGAGCATCGCGTTCAGCGTGTAGCCCGCGGGAAATTCGCCCGGGCGGACCGCAATCGCCATTCCATCCGGGAGCGACAGTCTGGAGCTCGCGATTGCGGGCACGGGTCCATTGATTTCGATACCCGCTGCGAACGTGAGAGGCTCGGTGCGATCCGTCAAATACGCCTTGACCGGGAACACGGAGCCCGGTTGCAGAGAGGATTTCAGTCTCACCGTAAGGCTTCTTTGGGTCCGGTTGCCGTCCGCGCCGCTTTTGCCTGAAGGTTTTGCATCCGGCGGGTCGAGGGTGAGGGTCGCGACCGGCGTCTCCAGCCTCGAGATCAGCCCCAAACGTTCGCCCTTCAGGACGAAATGCTGCATGGCAGCCCCCTGATTTACCAGAATCGGCAGATTCGCGACCTGAGGCGGATTGGGAAGGATCTGAAGATGGACCGGGTGCTTCTTCCCGTCCTGCTGGGAAATCAGCAGCTCGTAATCGCCGGGAGAGAGACTGTCCGTATCGACCTGAATATCCATCTGGTCCTGCGGCCCTTTGCGGAAACCCTTCGCCAGCAGGAATCGGACATTTTCGGGTGTGGCGAATTCGTCCCGGAGTCTCTGCAGCTCGACTTTCGTTGTGAACTCGAAATCGCCCCCTTCGAGTGTGACCGCAGGTTTTCCGGAATTCGTGAGCAGTTTGTCCTGCGAGGCGGGGCGCACGCGCGCCTTGCTGTAATCGCCGAGCGCGACCACATGCACCGTTCCCGTGGCTTCAAAGCGCTGCCAGTCCCAGTAGCCCGTCAACATGTAATCGCCCGGCGGAACCCTGGCCTTCCCCAGGTCGAGTTCCAGTGCTTTCTGATTTCCGAGTTTCACGACGGGAACCGGCGTCTTCTTTTGTTGCGTGTCGACCAGTTCCCATTGCCGCGCGCGTTCCAGATATTTCCAGGCAGGTTCGGAAACCGTCACAGGCAGCGCTGTCTTCTCGCCCGCGGGGAGGAAATTCGCGTCACCGATCTGAATCGAGGGCAGCGCGGCATTCGGGATACGGCTGGCCCAGATATAGGCCACTCGCGTATGCGGCGGAGCGGGTCCCTCCTGGCCGCAGAGGTTCACGCCGGTGTCTTCGTCTTTGCGCGGCTGCGCGAATGATGCCCGGAACTGCGTATCGGGGAATGCAATCGACCGCAGGTCGAGCAGCATGGCGGTTCCGCCCGCGGCCAGTCCGATCGGGCTTCCGAAAAAGAGCGTGGCCGCGGTGGTCGCGAGGCTTGCGGTCTGCCCGGCCCTCCCGGCCGTCGAGTTGGCCACGGGATTGTAAGTGGCCAGTTGGGGATTCATCGTTGCGAACAGCGTCTGCGCCTGCACGGCGGTCGGCGCGTTGCGATCAATCTGTATGGCGAACCCGTACTGCGAGGCGAAGCCGTTTAACGCGGCATTCACACTGGCCGCCGAACTCTCCTTGTTGGAGAGCGTCGCCACCAGTTGTTCGGCCTGCGCCGTTTTGTCGGCATAATCTGCGAGTTGTGCGATGGCTCCCTCGTCCCGGGACAGAAATCGGGCGACCTTTTTCCGGTTCAGCCCGGAGGGTCCGTACACCAGAGCCGCCACCGCAATCGTCTTTTTCATGCGCCATTCGTGCGGCTTGTTCGCGGATTCCGGATCGGTGACGATAATTTCCGGATCCCCGTCTTCGATCTTTTCCGGAACCAGCACCAGCGCGACTTCGCCGCGCCGTTCCTCTTTGCCGCGCAGCACCGGAGCATACGCCAGCACATCGCCTTCGCTCAGATGGTTGATCGTGCGAAAGGGCAGGGCCGCACCGGCGCCTGTGACCCGCAGATCGACTGCTCCCAGCGGGCCTCCGGCGGGGCAGGTGACGAACCGAGCCGACTCGGGAAGAGCGGCCGGATTCGGCCTTGCGGAACTCTTGTCCGGCGCCGGCGTCTGGGCCAGAACCAAAGAAACTGACAGGAAGGCAAGCGTTGCAACTCGCAAGGCCATGCTATCGCCAGTATAGCCACCGAAAGCCGGTGAAATTCCGATTTGCGCACGTTAAATTGCTCTCATGAACACGTGATCCAGCGCACTCCCGGCTCGAGGATTCGACTTGCGGAAAGCGCCCGGAATGCCGCTGAAGTCCTGCAGCAGCGGCAGGAGTTTTATACTGGCATTGCATGTTGAACGCGAACAGACTTCCCGCTCCGATTGCGCTTGCTGCTCTGTTGGTTTTCTCCATCAGCGCCGCGGGCGCCGCGAAACCCGCCTGTGACTCCGATAACGGCGGCATCACTCTTCCCGCCGGTTTCTGCGCGCTCGTCGCCGCCGACGGCATCGGCCCGGCCCGGCACCT
>CAZXCO010000016.1:0-3122 GCA_964639095.1 uncultured Solibacteraceae bacterium | reverse complement strand
GGGCGCGGCGCCGGTCGCGATTCTCGCTTATCGATTCTGGCGACGAAAATACGGACAGGATTTGAGCGTTATCGGGCGGACCTTACGAATCAACGGGGCGGCGCCGGCCACCATCATCGGCGTGATGCCCGATGGCTTTTCTTTTCCGCAGGATCAGGACCTGTGGATACCGTTGGTACGCACAACTGATCTTCAGCCACGCGACGCGCGGACTTTGTGGATTGCTTTTGGCCGCATGGCCGATGGGGTGACTCGAGCGGGGGTTCAGGCGGAATTCAGGACCATCGGGACTCGCCTGGAGACTGCTTACCCGCAAACGAACCGGGGCCAGGTTCCCGATGTAGAGACCTTTTCCAGCTTCTTCGTCGGGTCGAATGCAACGCTTCTATTCGGAGCTCTTTGGGGCGCTGCAGCGTTTGTACTGCTGATTGCCTGCGCCAATCTCGCGAACCTGACACTTGCCCATGCCATAGGCCGGTCCCGCGAGATGTCGATCCACATCGCTCTGGGGGCGAGTCGCTGGCGGGTACTCCGCCGAGCGCTTACGGAAAGTCTCGTGCTCGCAGGCACAGGCGCTCTCTTCGGAGCGCTGCTGGCGAAATCGGTAGTACGGGCTTACGAGCTGTTTACCAGCCCACCTGCCGGAAACTGGAATTACGGCCTGGTCAACTACGCGTTCGATTCCCGTGACCTCGCGTATTTCCTGGCCGTCACTGTGGCGGCTGCGCTCTTATTCGGACTCCCGCCGGCGCTGCGCTTTTCGTGTTTGGATTCGGGCATCGCCTTGAGAGACGGCGGCCGGGGTATGACCGGGGGAAGGCTCCGGACGCGCCTGTCAAGC
The DNA here is from genome assembly GCA_964639095.1 of uncultured Solibacteraceae bacterium. Classification (GTDB taxonomy): domain Bacteria; phylum Acidobacteriota; class Terriglobia; order Bryobacterales; family Bryobacteraceae; genus BOG-234. Next base: position 2,281 of record CAZXCO010000016.1, on the reverse strand, counting down.
GCACTGGTAATCGCCGAAGTGGCGCTTGCCGCCGTGTTGCTTGCGGGTGCAGGGGTGATGCTTCGCAGTCTTTTCAGAATGGCAAATGCGGACGTGGGCGCTCGTCTCGACGGGACGATCGCTATGCTCCTGCATTTGCCCCAAAGCAGGTATGCACTCCCTTCGGCCGAAAACTCGTTCTTTGAGCGTCTGAAGACCCGATTGGAAGCCATTCCAGGAGTGGAATCCGTATCGACAGGCCTTACCCCCGCTGGCGGCCGGCCGTCCCCCATCCCGTACGAAGCATTTGGAGCAGCGGCGCAGGATCAGCAACACCGCCCGACGGCGGCTCCTGTGACGGTCGGGCCGGACTATTTCAAGACATTGGGCGCCCGCGTCATTTCCGGACGTGAGTGCAGCGATTTCGACGGGGAAAAGACACTTCCCGTGGCGATCGTCAATGAGCGCTTCGCCACGCGGCAGTGGCCGGGAGAGAATCCTCTCGGCCGGCGCCTGCGATTCTTCCGCCCGGGCAGGCAGCAGCCTGGGTTGATGCAGCCTTGGCTGACGGTTGTCGGTATCGTGTCAAACATTGTCTATGACCGCTCCCGCCAGGAGATCTCGCCGGTAGTTTATTTCTGCTCGGGCCAGGCTCCGCAGCGAGAGGAGGAGTGGGTTCTGGCACGTACGTCGATTCCGGCTCGCCTGCTGGAGAATACACTGCGGCGCGAGATCGCCTCCCTTGATCAGAACGTAGTGATCTGGCTTGGCCCTTATGATGTGCCGGAGCGCCTCGCGAGCGGTGGCCCGTACGGGACTGTGCGCAACGAGGCGCTGGTCCTTCTGGTTTTCGCCTGCATAGCCCTCGTGCTGGCCGCACTCGGCCTGTTCACAGTCACCGCATACTCTGTCAGCCATCGAATCCAGGAGTTTGGAATCCGCATCGCTGTCGGCGCCGCGGCCGATGACATCCTCTCGCTTGTGCTGAAACAGGGAATGCTTCAGGTGGGAGTTGGACTGATCATTGGTCTGGCGGCATCCCTGGCGGTGAACCGCGTCCTGCAATCTCAGCTTGTGCGGGTTTCACCTTATGATCCGCTTGCTCTTGTTATTTCGTGCGTCACGCTGATTCTTGCTGCCATCGCCGGTGGTCTGATTCCGGCAGGGCGTGCCATTCGGATCGATCCGCTTGCCGCTTTGCGGCATGAGTAATGGAACCGGTAGTTCTTCCCTGTCGCATTCCGCCTGAATAGCCAAAAGGCTGACTGGTCCAGCCGCCGGTTGGGATCGGGTTTGCGCGGGGATTCGCAGCCCGATCCAGCCTGCCGGCGAGCGTTACACTTCAGTCGCGCGTCAGGACCGCAGAAAGCACACCGAGACGGTTCTCGCGGAGGTTTCGAGCGAGATTGCCGGTCATAGTCCGGAAGTCCGGACCCATCAGCAGGCCGGGGTTCGGGCTGCTCTGCGGCTGGGCCATTACAGTGTTGAACCAGTCCAGGGCTGCTTCGGTGTCGTCGCGCCAGAGCATCGTTTTGTATCCGGCCCGTTCGAGGGCTGTGCGCGTGTCGCTTTCGCTCAGCAGGAAACTCGCCGAGGCGTCTCGTGCCCACGGAACCGGAAACACCACATCCCCGTCGCGGAGGACCAGATCAAAGATGACGAATCTCCCGCCCGGCGCCAGGATTCGTCGCACCCCCTTGTAGACTCCGTCGCGGTCTTCAATATTCATCGCTACGTGCTGCAGGAACACCGCGTCGAAGGTCGCGTCTTCGAAAGGGAGGCGCAAGGCGTCGCCGACCTGAAACCTCACCCGATCGGTCAGGCCGCAGCGCTCCGTCAGATATGCGGCCGTATCGATGAACGCCGGACTCAGGTCGATGCCCGCCACTTCACACCCGAAAGTCGCGGCGAAGTAGCGCGCCGGCCCGCCGACGCCGCAACCGACATCCAGCACGCGGCTGGATGGGTCTAGCCCGGCGGCGGAAGCCAATTCGGCGGTGGCCAGAATGCCCCGCGTATGGAATTGGTCGAATGGAGCGAGCTGAGTGATCGTCAGCGTCTGGCTTTCGGGCGCGATCGCCGCGAGTGCCGCCTTGATTCGGCCGGTGAGGCCGGTGGCGCTATAGTGTTCGCGTACTTTAACGTTCATATCGGTCATAGTTGTTCTCCAGCAAAAGGTCCTTCTCTACTCCTGCTGACCTGTGGGCGGCCCAACAACCAATAGAGCGCGACGGCGTGCGTGATCATCAGCAAGGGGACGTAGAGGATCGGGATTGCATAGGTGGCGCCCAGTTGCCCCGCC
>CAZXCO010000015.1:0-10688 GCA_964639095.1 uncultured Solibacteraceae bacterium | reverse complement strand
AAAGCTCCCTGCCCGAACGTCGCACAGCGAATGCCCCAGCCCGAAATGCATAGTGCGCTGGCGGGCTGGCACGAGGGATCGATGCCGATGTCTCTGCGTTCCTCAGCAACAGCTTTTTCGAAAGGAATCCACGGCTCACTCGGCATAATGGATAAAAACTAACGCGACAATCGAAAAAAATCAACCGATTCGTTGCTGCCCTGATTGTTTTTCAGGCTGGTTATCAAAGGTAATATTGCCTCGACTGCCGGTTGGTGTGACACCAATAGACCGGGCAATGCCGACGCACCTCGGCGCAACGGCTTCCTCGAACGCGTTGCCGGACCAAAGGCACTTGCGCGACATGGCGACAAGCCCTCAACCGATTTGCGATGCTGATCGCGGCGGGATTGATTCTGCTGTTTCTCGGTTCGGCCTTCCTCTTCGCGCGGATCTATAGGCGGATCTATAGAACGATACCGGAGATTCGCGTCGAGTGGAGCGAAGTGGCAATCGGATCGATCATCACAGCCTCGTTGTTCGTTGCCGGAAAAGTTCTCATCGGAATCTATCTGCGGACGGCGGCGCCAAAATCCCGGTGGATACCCTCGCTGGAAATGGATGCGTAGATGCTGGCGAAAGACCGGGTGAGGAGATTCTGCAGGAAGGCCTCCAGCATCGAGACGTGTTTCGTCCTCGTATGCATGATCACGGTCGCAGCTCCGATTTCAGCTGCGGCCGCGGAAGCGGGTCAATTCGAGCGTAAACGAATCGAAAATATCGAATACCTGCCGGCGCAGGTCCTCGACCCTGCGGATCTTGCGAAAGCCCAGCCACTGAAGATCGGCCAACCACTGCGTGGCGCCGATGTAGCCGACGCGATCGACCGGCTCTTCGCCACCGGAAATTTTGAGGACATTGCCGTTGAGGCCATGCCCGGAAAGGATTCCGGCAGTGTGGTGGTTCGGTTCGTCACGAAGCTCGCCTGGTTCGTGGGCGGCGCCGGCGTGCAGGGGAAGGTCAATTCTCCGCCCAACCGGGGTGAAATCCATAGCGCCGGCCAGTTCGCGCTGGGCACTCCATTTCATAACGAGGATATTTCCAGGGCCACCGGTAACATCAAGCGGCTCCTGCAGTCGAACGGGTTCTATGAAGCGGAGGTTACTCCGCAGGTCGAGCGCGACGATACGGCGCAGCAGGTCTTCATCACGGTGCACGTCAGGGAGGGCAAACGGTCGAAGTACATGATGCCGGTCATTGAGGGCGACACGAAGCTGGCCGATAACACGATCCTGAGGGCCACCGGGTGGCGCATTCCCCTGATCCACTGGTGGCGGCAGGTGACGGAAGCTCGCACCAGCCGGGGAATCCAGCGCGTTCTCAAGAAATATCAGGGCGAGAATCGCCTGACCGCGAGTGTCGAATTACAGAAACTGGACCCGCAGCCGAAGCATCGGGTGCAGCCGCATCTGAATATCCACGCCGGACCCACCGTAAAGCTGGAGACGATTGAGGCCAAAGTCTCGAACCGCGTTTTGAAAAGATATGTACCGGTCTTTCAGGAACACGCCGTCGACAATGATCTGCTCGTGGCCGGAAAGCGGAATCTTCAGGATTATTTCCAGAGCCAGGGCTATTACGACAGCACCGTGGACTTTCGCATCGTGCCGCCGCAAAACGATGTCGAGACGATCCAGTATGTGGTCTCGAAAGGGCAGCGCTTCAAGCTGGCGCGAGTGGAGGTCACGGGCAACCACTACTTCGATGCAGCTACGATCCGGGAACGCATGTTCATTCAACCGGCCGCTTTCAATCAGCGCCGCGGCCGCTACAGCGAGGCGTTCCGCCGCAAGGACGAAGAGAACATCACGGCGCTTTACAATTCCAACGGCTTCCGCGATGCCAAAGTCGCGATCATCGTAAACCGCAATTATCACGGGAAGGCCGATCAGGTATCGGCGACCGTGACCATCGCTGAAGGCCAGCAGTGGCTGGTCGGCAAGCTCGATATTACCGGAGTGATTCAGGGCGATCGTGAAGCACTTCTGGCAAGGGTAGCATCCATCGCCGGGCAGCCATTCGCGGAGGTGACTCTGGCGAGTGACCGGGACCGCATTCTCACGTGGTATTTCGAACACGGGTTTCCCAACGCGACCATGAAGGTCAGCTGGCAGGACGCCGCCACGCCCCTTCACGTCGACGTCTTCTATTCGGTCGTGGAGGGAGAAAAAGAGTTTGTGCGCGGGGTGCTGACATCGGGTTTGAGGACGACAAGGCAAAGCCTGGTCGACCAGGCCATCACGATGAAACCGGGCGATCCGCTTTCCCCGGTGGAAGAAACGCAGATCCAGCAGCGCCTGTACAACCTCGGGATCTTCGCACGCGTCGATACCGCCATCCAGAATTCGGACGGCGCTACGGACCACAAATACGTGCTGTTTAACTTCGATGAAGCGAATCGCTATACGCTCAGCGCGGGCATCGGCGCCCAGGTGGCGCGATTCGGGCAGCCGAGTTCGCAGAGTCTGGGGTCGCCGGGGGGCTCCACCGGCTTCAGCCCGCAGGTGTCTTTGAATCTCAGCCGCCTGAATTTTCTGGGCCTCGGGCACACGGTCACGCTGCGCGGAGCGTATTCCACCATCGACAAGATGGGCTCGGTGACCTACTATCAGCCGCGCTTTATGAATTTCGAAGGGCGCAGTCTCACCTATTCCGTTCTTTACGATAAGGAGCTCGACGTCCGCACTTTCTCCTCACAGCGGGAGGAGGGCTCGGTCCAGCTCACGCAGCAATTTTCCAAATCGCTGACCGGCCTTTTTCGTTTTGCCTACCGGCGAGTCAGCGTCGGCAGCGTGATCATTCCGGTGCTGCTGGTTCCGCAGCTCCTGCAGCCGGTGCGCATCGGGATTCTCTCGGCGAACATCGTGCAGGACCGGCGCGATAATGCGGCCAACCCGCACCGCGGCATTTACAACACTGCCGACTTCGGAGTGGCCGGCAGATTCTTCGGATCGCAGCGCAGTTTCGCCCGAGGCCTGCTGCGAAACGCAACTTACTACGCGCTCACCAGGAACATCGTGCTTGCGCGGCAGACGCAGTTCGGCGTGATCGTGCCGTTCGCGGCGCCGATGGGCCTGACGGATCAGCAGTCCGTGCCCTTACCGGAGCGTTTCTTTGGCGGCGGCGCGGATTCGCTGCGGGCATTCCCATACAACCAGGCGGGACCGCGCGATACCGGCTCGGCTCTGATACCGGGCGGTCCCGTCTCACAGGCCACGGGTTTTCCACTGGGCGGCAATGCGCTGTTCTTCAACAATGTGGAACTGCGCTTTCCGTTGCTGGGAGAAAACATTCAAGGCGTTTTTTTTCACGACATGGGAAATGTCTTCAGCACCATAAAAGACATCTCCTTCCGTTTCCACCAGAAAAACCTTCAGGATTTCAACTACACTGTGCATGCCGCGGGCCTCGGCATCCGCTACCGGACGCCGGTCGGTCCGGTTCGGGCCGACCTCGCTTACAGCATCAATCCGCCCGCGTATGAGGGATTCAGCGGCACGCCTCAGGAGCTTCTGCGCTGCAATCCGAACGATCCGGCTTCGCTGCAGCAGAGCTTCTGCCAGTCCACGCGGCAGCATGTCAGCCATTTCCAGTTCTTCTTTTCGATCGGGCAGACATTCTGATATGGGCCGGATCGTTCTCATTCTGTCTCTGGCGCCCCTGCTGCAGGCGGCCTTCGGCGGGGGCGCGGCAGTAGTAATCGACCGGATTGCCGCGATTGCCGGAAAACACGTGATCAAGAGCAGTGACATCGAGCGCGACCTGCGTCTGACGGAATTCCTCAATCGCGAGCCTCTCTCCATGACTCCGGATCAGAGGCGGAAGTCCGCCGATCGGCTGATCGATCAGGCCATCATCCGCGACGAAATCGCCACCGGCTCGTACAACCGGGCGAACGACTCCGACGCCGCAGCGATGCTGGCGCAGATGCGCAGGGACCGGTTCGGTGACTCTGACGTGCGGCTTCGCCAGGCGCTGGCGCGATACGGTCTGACCGAAGACCAATTGACTGTGCAACTGCTGTGGCAGCTCACGGTCCTGCGATTCATCGACCAGCGATTCCGAGTCAGCGTCCTCGTGACAGACGACGAAATCCGAATGTATTACGACCAGCACCTCACCGGCCTGAAGCGGCAGTATCCGGGCGACAGCAGCTTCGAAGCGCTCGAGCCACAGATCCGGACTTTACTGGAGGGCCGGAAAGTGAACCAGGATTTCGAGTCCTGGCTCGATGGCGCGCGCAGGCGGCAGCACGTCGAATATCGGCAGGAGGCATTCCAATGATCCGCACGAACAGGATTATTCGAGACGCTGTGTTGGGGCTTGTCGCGCTGATCGCCGTTGTCGTGATTGCCGCACTGGTTGTGGTGCAAACGGACTGGTTCCGCGGCTACGTCCGTCAGCAGATCATTTCCGCCACGGAATCGGGTACGGGAGGCCGGGTCGAGCTCGGTTCGTTCAACTTCGACGTGTCAAACATGCTGGCGACCGTGGATGACTTCGTGATCCACGGCAAGGAGCCGCCCGGTTCCCCGCCCTTCGTGCGCATCGCGCGAGCGGAGGTGCAGATCCAGTTGCTGCCCGGCCTGCGGCGCTGGTTCGGGATCCGCGACATCAACGTGGATCGGCCCCAGGCCAACATCATGATTCTGGCCGACGGGCACAGCAATGTCCCGATGCCGCAGCGCAAATCGACTTCGAACAAATCCGCGCTCCAGACCGTGGTGGATCTCAAGATTGGCCATTTCCAGCTCACCAACGGCCTCGTCACGCTCGACTCGCGCAAGCAGCCCTTGAATATCCAGGGCAACAATGTACGGGTGCTGCTTAACTGGGATCCTTCGCTCGAGAACTATCGGGGCACGCTTTCGATGGATCCCGTATATGCAGTCGCCGGCTGGAACACGCCAGTCAACGCGCGGATCACGCTGCCGGTGACTCTGGGCGGGGACCGGATCGATATTCACAACGCCAGCATTTCGACGCCGGCTTCGCGCATTCTGATCGACGGATCGATCGCAAACCTGCGGGACCCGAAAGCGACCGCGCATGTCAGCGGCCACCTCGCTACCGCGGACCTGAAGAATGCGGGCGGCCTGCCCCTTGCAGTGGATGCTCGCGAGACGCCCGCTCAAATCGAAATCGATGCCACCGCGACTGCGGGACGCGACACGGTTCAGGTGCCGCGCCTGCGCATCGAAGTGGGCAAATCCAGCATCGACGCTTCCGGAACCCTGAAAGGCGGTGAACGGAACTCAGGCCTCACTTTCGGGGCCCGGCTCGCGCCCGGCGAATTGGGCCGTGTGTTCGGGAAGACAGTAAAGCCGGATGGCCTCGTCGACCTCAGCGGCCGCGCCTCCATGGAGGCCCGAAACGTGCGGCTGGACGATCTGCGGGTCGCGGCATTCGGAGCCCGGTTCGACGGCAGCGCTTCCCTGGCGGATTTCACAAGCTACAAACTGAAGGGCGACCTGAGTTCGATCGATATCCGCACTGCCCTGCGCGCCTTCAATGAGAGGCTGCCTTATGATGGAGTGCTTTCCGGCACGCTCGCCGCCGCCGGAGATACCAGGACACCAGGCACGACAAGCATCACCGCGCAGGTGCGAATGAAGATCGCGCCCGGCCGCAATGGCATTCCGGTTTCCGGCTTCCTGGACGCCGATTACAACGGAGCATCAGACGACATCCGGATCGACCATTCATTTCTGGCCCTGCCGCACACGCGAATGACGCTTGATGGATCCCTGGGACGAAAAGTCAACCTCGCGCTCATCTCGCGTGACCTCAGTGACCTGCTCGCCGCCATGCCGTCGAAATATCCGCCGCCGGTGCGTCTGAATGGAGGCGCTGTGTCGTTCAACGGCACCCTGACAGGCAGCCTCACCGCTCCGGACCTCGCGGGCCATCTGGCGGCGAATCGATTCACCCTGGAAGGCCGCCAGTTTGACTCCCTGGCGGCAGACGTCAGCGCCTCTCCCTCGCGCGCCGCGATTCGCAAGGCCAGCCTGACCCGCACGGGAATCCACGCTGCGACGATGCGGGTGCAATTCGAGGGCAGCGTCGGGCTGCGAAAGCGGGCCCTTGCTCCGCGCGCTCCACTCTCTGCGGACCTCACCATTCGGAATGCCGACCTGGCCGATATGCTCGCGCTCGCAGCACAGCCCCCTGAGGGCTATGCCGGCCCCCTGAATGCGATGGCACACATCGGAGGAACAGCCGGTAATCCTCAGGGTACGGTGACCATGAATATCGGCGCCGGGACGATCGAAGGAGAACCCTTCAATGAAGCGAACCTGCAGGTGAGTCTCACCGACCAACTCGTCACGATTCCAATCGCATACATACAGTCGGGCGCTGGCCGGATGCAGTTCACTGCAGAGTACCGGCATCCCCGCGAAAGCTTCACCACCGGAACGATCCACGCGCACGTGCAGACGAGCCAGTTGTATCTCGCGCGCATCCGCACTTTACCGCAGACCCAGCCGCAGACTTGGGGGATTTTGCTGGTCACCGCGGACGTGAGGGGGTAAAAAAACGCCGGGGGATTTCTCGCGACCAGCCTGAACGGCGATGTCTCGGCACGTGCGATCCGGTGGAAAGGGCAGAACTACGGCGACCTTAAAGCCACCGCACGCACGGCCAATCAGAAGTTGACTTACAATGCCACCTCGAACTTCGCGGGCGCGAACATTCGCATCCAGGGAAGCAACCGGCTGGAACGTGACTATCCAGGCAGTGTGGACGCAAATATCATCAACCTGCCGGTGGAACGCATGCTCGCCGTGGCGGATCGCACCGACATTCCGGCGCGCGGACTGCTCTCGGCCACCGTTCACTTCAATGGCACGCTGCGGAATCCGCAGGGCAGCGCCGACCTTGGCCTGACGCGCGCAGCCCTCTACGATGAGCCGATCGACCGTGCGCGGCTGCGCGTTTCTTACCAGCCGGCAAGCGTCGACGTATCCGAATTGCAGATCGCCTCCGGGTTTTCGCGCATCGGTGCGACGGCTCGCTACGACCACCCGGCCGGCGATCTGCGGCGGGGCATGGCGCAATTCAGCCTGAGCAGCAGCCGTATTGATCTGGCTCACATTCGCAGGCTGCAGGCCACGCGGCCCGGCTTTGGCGGAACTCTCGAACTCACAGCTAAAGGCGCGGCCACGATACAGCCGGGCCCCCGGCACATACTGCTCACCAGCCTCAACGCACATGTGGCGGCGAACGGCCTTGCCTCCCAGGGGAAAAACTTCGGCAATCTCACGCTCGATGCAAATACCGCGAGCGGGAACCGCCTGAACTTCAATTTGAACTCAAACCTGGCCGACGCCGCGATTCACGGCAGTGGAAACGCGCAGCTCAGCGGCGACTACCCCGTAAACGCGCAGGTCACGTTCAACAATGTGCTCTACACGCATGTCGCGGCCCTGATCGGAACGGCAGCCAAATCGGAGCACGGCTTCGAAAGCGCTGCCGACGGCAAAATCACGGTCAATGGCCCCATACTGAACACCAGCCGGTTGCGCGGCAACCTGCAGCTCACACGTTTGAGTCTGACGAGCCGGCCGCCCGCAAGCGGCGTGGGGGCAGTGAGGCCGGTCTCGATCGCCAATGAGGGACCGATCGTGATCGCGCTCGACGCAGGCACGATGCGAATCCAAAGCGCCCGCCTCACCGGACCCGGCACCGGCATTCAGGCCAGCGGGACTGCCTCCGCCAGCGCTCTGGATCTGAGCGTGAACGCCAATACCGATCTCAAGCTGCTGGAGGACTTTGACGGGGACTTCGATTCATCAGGCACGATCATGCTGGGCGCTACCGTGCGCGGAACCACCTCAAAGCCGCTCATCAACGGCCAACTCACGCTGCAAAATGCCGCTCTCAATTACGCGGGCATCGAGAACGGTTTATCGAAGGCCAACGGCGTAATCGTCTTCAACGGAAACACGGCCAGAGTGCAGAATCTGACGGCGGAGTCCGGCGGCGGCAGGATCACGCTGACCGGATTCGTCGGTTTCGCCACCGTGGTCCGGTTCGCCCTGCGGGCCAATGGCGCTAATGTGCGAGTGCGGACGCAGCAGGGCGCTAGTGCCGTCGCAGATGCAGACGTCCGCCTCTCCGGCACACCCGAAGGCAGTCTGGTGACCGGCACGGTTACGATCAATCAGGTGAATTACAACCCTCAGAGCGACTTCGGCTCCATCCTTTCGAGCGCGGGGCCCGCAGTGCAAGCAGAAAAAGCTCCGTCGCCAACTCTCGAGAAAATGAAGCTGGATATCCGCCTGCGCACTCGCCCCGGTCTGGCCGTGCAGGCGTCGGTGGCACGGAATGTCCAGATGGATGCCGACCTGCAGATTCGCGGGACTGCAGCGACCCCCGGCATCCTCGGCCGGGTCACCATCAACGAGGGCCAACTGGTTTTCTTCGGATCCACCTACACGGTCGACGAAAGCTCGATTTCATTCTTCAATTCACTTCGCATCGAGCCCATCCTGGACTTGACGCTGCAGACAAAGGCCCAGACCGTAACCGTCGTTCTGCATGTTACCGGGCCGATCGACAACATGAATCTCAGCTACACCTCCGACCCGCCGCTGCAGTTTCAGGAAATCGTCAGCCTCCTGGCTTCGGGCAAAACGCCGACATCGGATCCGACGCTGCTTGCGAGCCAGCCGCAGGCGCCGGCGCAATCGGTGGGGCAGATGGGCGAATCGGCACTCCTTGGAAAGGCTCTGGCGGACCCCGTAGCAAGCCGGCTGCAGCGGGTTTTCGGCGTCACGCAGTTCAAACTCGATCCGTCGTTTACGTCCGGCACCTCGGTTCCCACGGCCCGGCTGACGCTGCAGCAGCAGATCACGTCCAATCTGACGTTCACTTATACCTCGGCGCTGGACGATCCGAACGGTCAGATTATCCGCATCGAGTGGGCGTTCAGCCCGCAGTGGGCGGCGGTAGCCAACCGCGATCAGAACGGGATCTTCAGCATCAACTTCCTTTACAAAAGGCAATTCCGGTAATCCGCTACGGAATTCTTCGCGGCGGGCCGCCTGACTTGGAGCCAGACAGGTTAAAGTATTGTGTTCTTGAGATCGGTCAGAGGCAGACCTGCCCCATTAAGTGCGTAGAGCCCGATGTTTTGGGGAGGAAGTGGTGCGCCCGGAGTGATTCGAACACCCGACCTTCTGGTTCGTAGCCACCTGACATCAGCTAAGGCATTGATTCTTTAAGCTCGCCTCCGCGGCCAAATGCTGTTTGTTCGGCTTGTCCGGCGCTTATTGAACACGATTCTGAACACAAGTCTTCATTGGGGTGGTGGTTTTGCCATGGGCTGTGATTCATGCTGAGACATGCTGGCGCCCTCGCCCGGGAACTGTTTGAGGATAGCCGCTTCGAACCGGCCTTGTCATCGCGGACCGAGAGTCGAGTGGAAGCCGTCGTACCGATCCGGGAGAAACGCGAATCGAGAAATCAGGAGCTGTCGTTCGGAGCGAGGCCCTTCATCTTCTGCGGGCTGCCGATCCGGCGGCTGCCTGCTGGCACGCTCAATTACACCCGGCGCAACGGACGCTTCTTCCTCGAAATTGTCGGCCACCCGGAATTCGGCATTCCCTTTGGACAGGACCGGCTGCTTCTGCTTTGGCTCGCGACGACGGCTGTCCGCCGGCAAACTCCGATCGTGCATTTTGAGAGTGCCGCACAGATTCTTGAAGAATGGCGTCTACCCACCAATGGCGCGTACTACCGCAGACTCGCTGACGCGTTCAAGCGTGTCTTCGCGAGCACAATGTATTTCGGCGCCAGCGAGGACAACTGCGGCTTTCATACCTGGCACTGTGATCGCGTTCATTTCTTCGATCAGATTCGGCTCTGGTTCCGAAGAGAAGGCTTCACAGGTAAGGGGAGAGAAGAAAATCTAGTAACCCTGTCGGCACCCTTTTGGACCGAGTTGAAGAATCATCCGATACCGGTTGATGCGGACGTGATCCGAGCGTTGGCAAATAATCCGGGATGCCTCGATCTGTATACTTGGCTCACGTGGAGGTGCTACCAGGCAAAGGGCATGGAGCGTATTCCCTTGTTCGGGCCACTCGGTTTGGTGGCGCAACTGGGGATCCAGGAGTACACGCGGGACCGCAAGTTTCGTGAGCGCGTGCGAGCATGGCTCAAATTGGTTCGTCTCTATTGGCCGGAATGCCCGGCCGAAATCGATTCGACTGGCAAGATTTTGTTGCTGGATCGGGCCAATTCGATAACAACAAGCCGCTGAGGACCGAAACCCATCGTAGCTTGCATCTATATTGGGCAACACCGCAAAAACTGGCATCACGCTGCTTGGTGATACCCGACGAGACATCGAAGCACAGCTGAATGTCTGACCGACCATCGCGGGGATAAATGCCGCTGGCGGAACCGGATACATTGAGGCTTGCTGCGAGGACAAAAATTACCCGCCGCAGGGCTGAGGAGCACGAATTCCCCGCATCGAAACCGTCGATGATTATTTCGTAGGCCAGAATGCCGCCCATCCCATCTCGTCCACCGTTTACCGTGACCGACGAACCGGGTTGAGCGGGACAGGATTGCCGCCATCGTCCTTATACTTGGTCTGTCACCATTCGGGTACTGCCCAGCGCATCGTCGCTCCCCCG
>CAZXCO010000014.1:0-3499 GCA_964639095.1 uncultured Solibacteraceae bacterium | reverse complement strand
GGACGACCCCATGGTTTACATCCAGACGGATGCCCCGATCAATCCCGGCAACAGCGGCGGGCCGCTCCTCGATGCGGACGGCAACGTGGTCGGCATCAACACCTTCATCCTGTCGCAGTCCGGAGGCAGCGAGGGCATCGGCTTCGCCATTCCGAGCAACATCGTCCGGAGCGTGTACGACCAGATCCGGAAAGACGGCCACGTGCATCGTGGGGAGATCGGGGTCAGCGCCCAGAGCATCACGCCCGAGCTTGCCGCGGGGCTCGGTTTGGAGCAGGATACCGGGGTCATTCTGGGCGACGTGACGCCGGGCGGCGCCGGCGACAAGGCAGGGCTCCACGCCGGCGACATCATCTATTCGCTCAACGGACAGGTGCTCAACAATGCGCGCGAGTTCCAGACCGCGTTGTATCGCGTCCCTCTCAATCAGATGGTGACCATCGAAACGCTGCGCGGCACGCAGAAGGTATCGGTGCAGGTGAAGGTCGAGGAACGTGAAGACGATCCTTTTCGTTTTGTCGATCTTGTCAAGCCGGAGCAGAACCGGGTTCCGAAACTGGGCGTTATCGGGGTCCCGATCACACAGAAGCTCGCACAACTCCTGCCGGAGACGCGCAAGCCGTATGGAGTCATCGTGGCGGCCCGAACCGGCGATGCGGAGTATTCCGGACAGGGCGGGTTGAAACTCGGCGATGTGATCTACAGCGTCAACACAACGCCCGTCGCGACTCTCGAAGCCCTGCGGCAGGCCGTGGACGCGTTGAAAGTCACGGACCCGCTTGTGCTGCAGATCGAGCGGGATGGCAAGCTGATGTATCTCACGCTGAGCGAAGAATAACCCGAATCAGGCGCTTTGCATGGCGTCCGACCGGGGCGCCAGTTCCACCGCCTGCCGCAGCGCCTCCAGCATGCTTCGCTCGTCGGCTTTGCCTGTTCCCGCAATGTCGAACGCGGTCCCGTGATCCACCGAGGTCCGGATCACCGGCAGTCCGACCGTGATGTTGACTCCGGCCTCCAGCCCCAGAACCTTGACAGGGCCGTGCCCCTGGTCGTGATACATCGCCACCACCATGTCGAAGTCGCCGCGCGCAGCGCGATAGAAGAGGGTGTCCGCCGGCAGCGGCCCTTCGACGTCCCACCCTTTCGCGCGGCAGGCTTCGACAGCCGGGACGATCTTCGACTCCTCTTCCCTTCGTCCGAAGAGCCCGTTCTCGCCCGCGTGCGGATTGATTCCGCAGACGCCCACCTTCCGCCGCGTCAGCCCGGCGCGCTCCAGCACCGTATGGCCGCGGGCGATCGTCCGCTCGACCAGCCCTGGCTCGATGCGCGCGATGGCGTCGATCAGTCCGATATGCGCGGTGACGTGAATGACTCGCAGATTCGGAGCCGTCAGCATCATCGAAACTTCAGGCGTTCCCGTCAGGGCCGCCAGCAGCTCGGTGTGCCCCGGGTAAATGTGTCCTCCCGCATGAAGAGCCTCTTTATTGAGCGGGGCGGTTGAGATAGCCTCGACAGCGCCGGCGACCGCCAGTTCGGTGGCAACCCGGACAAACTGAAAGGCCGCATCGCCGGCGACGGCCGACAGCGCGCCCCACGGGAGTTCCTCCGGGATCAGCTTCAAATCGAGGCACTCGACGGTTCCCGCCTGGTACTCCGCCTCATGCGCACCAGACAGGCTGCGGACCGGCAGATCCGTCCCGGCGAGCCTTCCCGCCGCACGCAGACGGTCCGCGTCGCCAATGACCAGCGGCCGGCAGATTCCGTAAAGCTCGCGGTGCGCGAGCGCTTTCATAATGATTTCCGGGCCGATACCGGCCGCATCTCCCATCGTGATGGCGATTCGGGGCAGGGACATTTCGAATCCCCATTATCCTTTTCGGGTCATCTTTTCCTGGCAAGCGCGCGCCGGCAGCGGACCAGTGTGTCCCGGTCGCCGAACCCGCCGGCCTTGGTAATCACTGGGAGTTCGACTGGTCCGGCCGAGAGCGAGAGCGGCACGCCGGGCTCCATTTCCCGAACGATGCGCAGTGCTGTGACGCCGAACACATCCAGCACGGCGCGCGCCGTCTCACCGCCCGTCAGCACCAGCGCGCCAAAGCGGCCGGCATGCGGCGCGAGCGCGCTGGCGAGAGCGGTGCAGAGCCCGGGATTCTCCGCCCCGCCGCCGTGCGCGCCGTTCCCGATCATCGCCAGGAGATCGTCGGCCAGCCCGATTGACGGACCGCCGGATATTCCAGCCGCGAGCGTCTCGACCGCGATACTCCCGGACGCGCGGAGGGCCTCCGCCTGTTCCAGCGAGCGTTTCGATGCGCTGCCCACAGCGAACAAAACGGGTTTTTCGACAACCGGCAACCGGACCGCGGCCCGCGGCGGGCGCGCGAGTCCGGCGGCTGGGGGCAGATGCCGCGCAAGCCCCGCCGAACCAGCCCAGATCACCGGGATCTCTAGAGCGAGAATCTGTTCCGCGATGGCGCGCAGGTCGCGGTCCTCCGCCGCGTCGCACACCATGGCGTCGAACTCGTCCCGGCAGTCGCTGAGGGCGCCGGCACGCACCTGATCGACGCCTGACGATTTCGTGCGCAGCCCCGCCGCTTCCAGGATCTGCCGCAGATTCCCAACGGGCTCGCCATGGACGCGCTGGGTGCCGCCGATCGTCGTGCGGCCGGTCGCCGGGAATGCGGGCGCCATGACGATGAGCGAACCGGGACGCGCTTTCCGGGCCGCGGCAAGCTCCGCACCGATGTTGCCCTTGAGCGTCGAATCCAGTTTCTTGTAGACGATCGGGAAAGCTGTCCGGCTGAACGCCTGAAAAATCCGTGCGGTTTCCGCGGCCGCTCTTTCCGCCGTCATTCTGCGCGTTCCGGCGTCGATCGAGAGCACGTCCGCACCGGAAAACTCCTGCGTTCCCCCCAGCGAAACACAGGCGCTCAGGCCGGTCGCGGTGGCAGCGACTGCGCAATCCGCCGCACCTGTCAGGTCGTCGGCGACGATCAGCATCTCAGGCAATCCGCTTGACCCTCTTCGCCCACCAGACGGTCAGGACAGGCACGACGAGCGCCGTCACAATGACGCTGGCCGCAACCAGAATGGTCGCCGGCGCGGCCGCCACCGCATAAGCGGGGTTCGCTGCCGCGTCGAGCGCGGTCACAGCCGCGGCGTTGGCCGCCGTAGATGCCGCATCCAGCCCGGCCGTTACCGTACCGGCGCTCAGACGTTCGACGGCAAGCAGCGCCGCCCCCGATACCGCGACGACCGCCAGCCCGAGCGCCACGCCGAGCAGGCCCGCCTGCCATACGCGGTGAAGATCCATCGTGGCGCCGAGCGCGAATGCGAAAAACGGAATCAGGACGGGCGCCGCGCGGCCCAGAAACTGCCGCATTTCGCGATCGAGATTGCCGAGAAGCATGCCGGAAATCAGCGGCAATATCGCGCCCGCCAGCGTCTGCCACGGGAAGGCCGAAAGACCCGCCACGCCGAGCGTCACCATGGTCAGAAACGG
>CAZXCO010000013.1:0-3851 GCA_964639095.1 uncultured Solibacteraceae bacterium | reverse complement strand
GATGGAGGTGACGGGCGCCGGCATATGCACTCTGACCTTATCTTAACGGTTCGCGCCCCGGGCGGAATATCTCCCGGCCAGCCGGGATAATACGGGTCACTGCGGCGGCGCGTACGGATAATAGCCGTCGCGGTAGCGGATCTGCACACCTGGCAGGTTGACCGCTACGCGGATGTGGCGGAACTGTTTTCCGTCCGGATTCGGTCCAACATCCGGGGTATACCGGATGACGTACTGCATCGTAATCTCGCCCGAGAGAGCGGCGACCGAGCGGAAGATCGAGCTCGAAATCTCGGCGTTGTAGCCTCCCGTCCCGACCTCAAGCGCGTAGTTACCGTCGTCGGACGGCTTGGAAAGGTAGCCCGCAATATCCTTATAAACGTTATTCAACGGCGTCTCGACTTTGCCGCCGGTTTGCGATGTCAGGGTTGTCAGATTCCCCTCGCCGTCGGTGTGAAAGCCGAAGGCGACGCTGCTCATGGCATAGACCGTCACGAGATTGCGCTGGGCGATCTCGAGCACCTCCTGCAGCGATTTCCTGCTCGCGGTATCATGGCCGTCTCCGATGACGATCAGAACGCGGCGCGGCTCATAGGGTTCGCCCGCCACGGTCTTCCGGCTGGTGCAGGCCATGTAGATGGCATCAAAGAGCGCCGATCCTCCGGCGGGCTTGATCTTGCGCATCTTCTCCACCATCTTTTCCGGATCGCTGCTGGTGTCGGCGACCAGCTCTGGCACATTGCCGTACGTGATGAGATAGCCGCTGTATTTCTTGTCGCCGGGCAGCAGATTCAGCATCAGCTCCGTAGCCGCTTCCTGATACTTGTCCCAGTGGATCTTCATCCCGTTGCTGGTATCGATCAGGAAGCCGATCACGACCGGCTGCGACTGCTCGTGGCTGAAAAAGTCGATCTTCTGCTCTTTGTTTTCGTCGAAAACGTGGAAATCGTCCTTCGTCAGATTGGTGACGAAGCGGCCCTTGTCATCGGTCACGGTCACGGGCACAATCACTTCGTTTACCGAGACCTTGATCGGCGCCTGCGCTCTCGCGACCGTGGCCGGCATCGACACATAAACCACTGCGCCGACGGCTGTCAGCGCGAACGTCAGAACGAGGGTTGGCATCCTGCGCGGCATGGAGACTCCCGAAGCTTCTATTCTACTCGCAGCGCGGGCCGCCGGCCTGGCAATGCTCCGCGCGAAACGCCCGGATTTCGTGTAGTATGCTGGTCTTTCAGACGTAGCGTCTATCATTTCGAGGTGTGTTTGTATGTTTTCTCCGTTGAAATCGCTGGCTCTTTCCGGCATCGCGCTGTTCTTCCTCTCGCTCCCCGCGTTTTCACAGACATCGGCTATTGAGGGCATCGTCAAGAGCCCGGATGGTAAGCCTCTGCAGGGCGCCGTGATCAATATCGAACGTACCGATATCAAGGGGCATTACACCGTCAAGACCGATAAGAAGGGTCACTATGGCCACTATGGGTTGCCGCTCGGCGGAACCTTCGATGTGTCGGTTCTGCAGAACGGGCAGGTGAAGGACATGATCAAAGGGGTTCGCACCAAGGGCGACCCGACAACCCTCGATTTCGACCTCAAGGCCGATCAGGCCCAGGCAGGGGGCGGTGCGCCGGCGCCCGAAGACGATCGGAGCCTGAGCAAGGAGCAGAAGGCCGAACTGGAAAAAGCAACCAAGGCGCGCGAAGCTGCCCTTGCCAAGAACAAGGCGCTGAATGACGCTTATACGGCCGGCCGCAATGCGCTCGACGCGAAAATGTACGACGCGGCCATCGAATCCCTCAATAAGGCGGCGATGATCGACGACATGCAGGTCGCGGTCTGGAGCAGCCTGGCCGACGCCTATGTCGGATCGGCGGGCACAAAGACCGGCGCCGACGCCTCCGCCCTCTATGACAAAGGCTTCGACGCCTACCGCAAGGCGATCGCGCTGAAGCCCGACGATGCGGCGTATTACAACAACTTCGCTCTGGCTCTGGCCAAGGACAAGAAGATCGACGAAGCCAAGACCAATCTGGACAAAGCCGCCCAGCTCGATCCGCCGGGCGCCGGCAAGTACTTCTACAACATGGGCGCGCTGCTGGTCAACAGCGGGCAGAACGAAGCCGCGGGCGAAGAGTTCAAGAAAGCGATCGCGGCCGATCCGAACTACGCTGATGCGCAGTATCAGTACGGCGTCTACCTCGCCTCCAAGGCGACGGCCGATGCCAGCGGTAAAGTGGTTGCGGCTCCGGGCACAACCGAAGCGCTCCAGAAATATCTGCAATTGAAACCGGATGGTCCGTTCGCTGCTTCGGCGAAAGAATTGATCACGCAGCTTGGCGGCACGGTGAATACGACGTTCACCAACCCCAACGCGAAGAGCAACAACAAGAAAAAGAAGTAGCGTCTGTTCGAAGGTCGCGCAGCGCTGCGCGGCAGATTCATGTTTGCTTTTTTAGCCAGGTTGATCCTGTTCGTGATCGCCATTTCGGTGATCCGCTCGGCGATTACCTTTGTGCAGCGCGCGCTCGGAGCCGCCCGGCCGGCGACGAGCGTGCGCCGCCCGGCCCCGGCCCCCGGCGGAGCCACTATGCTCCAGCAGGATCCCGTCTGCGGTACTTATGTGGCCGTCGATACGTCGCTGAAACGGATCGTCGGCGGGCGGGTTCTTCACTTCTGCTCCCAGGAATGCCGGGACAAATTCAGCGCCTGACAAGAATGGCCGGAATATCAGACTGCAGTTCTCCCCCACTTGCGAAATCTGCAAATCGATGACCTGCTCTCGGACCTGACCCGAACACCCGCGTTTCAGGCCCTCACCGCCCGTATTGCGTCTCCGGATGGCGCTGCCGGCTCTTTCAGGCTCTCCGGTCTGACGCTCACCGCCAAAGCGCTCTATGCCGTGCTGTTGCACCGGGCGAGCGGCCGCCCGCAACTGATTGTGGTGGACGGCAACAAGCAGGCTGAAACCCTGCTCCCCCTGCTCCAGACCTTCGCCGAACTGATTGAGCCCGGCACGCCCCCTCTGCTGCTGCCCTCTCTGGACGTGTTGCCCGGTCAGAACATGTCGCCTCACCCGGAGATTCTGGCGACACGGGCCGCCACGCTCTGCCGCCTGGCTGACGGCTACCGGGGCATTACGCTCGCGCCCGTCGCCGCCGCTCTCGGACGCACCGAGGCCCCGGCGTACTACCGGCAGCTCACCCAGACCCTCCGGGTCAGGGATGAACTCCCGCTCGACGACCTTGCCGCACATCTCGAAAGCATTGG
This sequence comes from uncultured Solibacteraceae bacterium, assembly GCA_964639095.1. Lineage (GTDB taxonomy): Bacteria > Acidobacteriota > Terriglobia > Bryobacterales > Bryobacteraceae > BOG-234. The sequence goes on along the minus strand of CAZXCO010000013.1, from coordinate 584 downwards.
CTACGAACGCCGGGATCCCGTGGCGATGGTGGGCGAGTACTCGATCCGCGGCGGCATTCTGGATGTTTTTTCGCCCGAGCAGGAGCAGCCGGTCCGTATCGAATTCTTCGGCGACGAAATCGAGTCCATTCGCCGCTACGATCCGGAATCCCAGCGGTCGATCCATAAGCTGAACGAGTGCGTTCTGCAGCCGCTCACGGAGTTCCAGCGTTCGCGTCAGTTGCTGGCGGAACTGGCGGACCATCTGCGGGAGGCGGGATTACGCGCGCGCGATCTTCCGCCCGACGGCCAGGCGTTCCCCGGCTGGGAGCTTCTGCTGCCGGCGGTGCGGCCTTATCCCGCCTCGCTGCTCAATTTCTTCGAAAAGCCGCTCCTCCTCGTCGATGAGCCGGAACTGACGAAGGCCGCGGCGGATCGCCTCTGGACGCGGCTGGTTGATGTCGCGCCCGCGGCGCACCTGATCCGGGATTCGGCCTCGCTCCCCTGGGACGCCTTCAGCGAACCGGCCGCCCGCGGAGACCTGCTCGAAAGCCGCCAGCTCGACTTCTGCTTGAGCGGCGGGGGCGAAGCGGACAGGAACACTT
>CAZXCO010000012.1:0-1757 GCA_964639095.1 uncultured Solibacteraceae bacterium | reverse complement strand
ATTTCAAGAAGCAGGCCGATAACTCCGGGTGGAAGCCCTCGGAGTGCTCGGCGGTCTGGTAGGCAAAGGGAATCAGGGAGGATATCGAAAATGACCCTCAGTAAATGGAGTATCAGTCTGGCGGTATTGCTGTGCGCGAGTTTGCCTGCGCTGGCCGAGATCGACCTTTCGGGGTCCTGGACTTCCAAGAATCACGAGGACGCGATGGAGCGCGGCGCGGGCCCGAACCCGGACGACTGGGCCGGCCTGCCCCTCAACGCGTCCGGCCGCGCCAGAGCCCTTCTTTTCTCGCAGTCGACGATCTCGATGCCGGAGCGCACCTGCTGGTTCCAGACCCAGTGGCACATCGCCGCGGGGCCGTTCAGCCTCAAGATCTGGAGTGAAACGGATCAACTGACCGGGAAGATCAACGCGTGGGTGATCGGCGGATGGGAAACCCGCGCGCCAATGACCATCTGGATGGACGGACGGCCTCATCCCTCGAAGGATGCGCCGCACAACCAGACCGGCTTCACCACGGGCAAATGGAATGGCGATGTGCTGACCGCTTATACCACGCACATCAAGACCGGCTACATGCGGCGAAATGGCGCGGCGAGCAGCGATCAGGCTACCATCACCACGACTTTCATCCGCCACGGCGACATGCTGACGCTCACACTCGTGATGGAAGACCCGGTGTATCTGACCGAGCCGTACATCATTACGCGCTCGTACATGTCGACTCCCACGCCGGTTGCGGTCGCGGGCCCGCCCTGCATCATTGGTTACGAGGGCGTGGACGAGGGCCGGGTTCCCCACTATCTGCCGGGCAAGAATCCTTTCATGGACGAAATGGACAGGCTTTACCACATTCCGCGCGAGGCGGCGATGGGTGGAGCGGAGACCATGTATCCGGCGTTCCGGGACAAGATCAAGGACAAGTTCACGATTCCCGACAAATGTAAGATCAACTGCGGCGTGCCTGGCCGAAATTAGAAGTGCCCGCTTCGGGCCGGTGGTGTCGAACCGCCGGCCCGGGGCCCTCCTCCAGAATTTATTCCGGGTCGAGCACGCAGATATCGCGCAGATTCCGGTATTTCTCCGCGTAATCCAGCCCGTATCCCACTACGAAATCGTCTGGAATCCGAAATCCGACATAAGCCACATCCACGGGCCGCAGCCGCCGCTCCGGTTTATCGAGCAGAGCGGCAATCCGGAGCGATTTCGGCTTTCGCTGCTTCAACAGGCCGATGAGGTAGTTCAGGGTCACGCCGCTGTCCACAATATCCTCGACGATCAGCACGTCGGCGCCTTCGAGTGAAATATCCAGATCTTTGGTGATCCTGACTTCACCCGAGCTGGTCTTTTGCTGCCCGTAGCTGGAAATCCCCATGAACTCGATGACGGTGTCGCGGCGGATTGCGCGCGAGAGATCGGCGAGGAAATAGACGGCCCCCTTCAGGATGCCGATCAGCAACAGCGTGCCGTCCGGATAATCGGCGTCGATCCGGGCTCCCATCTCCAGAATACGGCCCTGAATCTGCTGCTCGGAAAGAAGCGGTCGAAGACTCATGCGGGAGTGTTCTCAGTCTCCGTTCACAACCGAAAATATTGTCCCGCCGGACGATTTCGCCGGAACCAGCATGGCATCCATGATATCGTTCCACATGTAAAGGCATGTCAATCCGCCGGATGCCGGTAACCGGCCGACGCGGGGGAACGCTTTCTATTACAGATGGAACAGAGCACGAAATTCCGTTATTTCTGGTTCAAGG
>CAZXCO010000011.1:0-3268 GCA_964639095.1 uncultured Solibacteraceae bacterium | reverse complement strand
ATCCCATCGTTGCCGTTTATGCGGGCGATGAGGACTTCAATGCCAGCACGTCGGCGCCACTGCCGACTGTAGTGAGCGCCGTGGGCGTCCTGACGGCGGCTTACGCTCCCGACGAGATTGTCAGCCTCTACTCCGTGAGTGGACTGAGCGGCGATACATCCGGTACGTTACCGTTGCCCAACACTCTGGCCGGCGTTACGGTGACGATCACCGATAGTACGGGGACGCCCCGCAAGGCGCTGCTCTATGGTGCTTTCGGCTCGGATGGTCAGATCAACCTGGTGATTCCCCCGGATACGGCGGCGGGTATCGCGCAGGTGACGACGACGCTGCCGGACGGCACTGCCGTCACGTCGCTCGTCAACATCTCCGGGGTCGCGCCCGGCATCTTCACGGCCAGTGAAAACGGGCAGGGCGTCTTCGCGGGATCGGTGATCGACGTCGGACCGGGATACCTGCAAACGGTATTCGCTTCGGCGGCGTTCGACGCTTCGCAGAACGCTTGGGTGGCGCAGCCGGTCAGCCTGTCTCCGGATCAGGTTTACCTGGTGCTCTACGGGACGGGGCTGCGCCACGCCGCGACCGTGACAGCCACAGTGGGAGGTGCGAACACACCGGTGGCCTTTGCCGGCGCCCAACCGACGTATCCGGGAATGGATCAGATTAACCTCGGCCCGCTGCCGAAAAGCCTCATCGGCGCCGGTCAGGTCAACATCGTGATTACAGCGGACGGCCAGACGGCGAACACCGTCACGACCGAGATTCAGTGACAAGGCCGGGAACTCTGTTTAGAGAACCGGTGCGCTGACGAATTCCGCCGCGCGGCTCGGAAACCTGGACGCAACTCTGAAGCAGGGTGGCGCTCGCAGGTTTCCCGGCCGTGGGCGCGGCGAATGGATTCGCGGCGCGCTGGTCTCGACTGAGGTGGCTCGGGCCCTTCTCCGGGGTCCCGGAGCCGGTCTGCTCTTTCGCAGTTTCCTTTCCCTGAGCGCCGTCGACCTGGGACACGCAGCAGGAGCCCTTTCGCCAATGCCTGCGCCATTTCGAGCACTGAGAGATTCCAGCTTCTCCGGTTTTCATCTGAAACGCAAGACCTTACCCCCTCTTCGTGTCTGGCAGGGGGTGTGCGCTGGAGGGATCGGAGAAAGTCATGCCCGCAAAAGAACTACACTTCCGTTCGGATGCCCGCGAGACTCTGCTGCATGGCGCCGCATCCGTCGCAGACGCTGTCCGGGTGACGCTCGGGCCGAAGTCCAAATGTGTACTCATCGACAAACGGTTTGGACACCCTCTCGTCTGCAACGACGGCGTCACCATCGCCCGTGAGCTGGAACTCAAGGAGCCAGTGGAAAACCTGGGAATGCGGGTGCTGCGCGAGGCCGCCGAGAAGACCGGAGACGCGGTCGGCGATGGAACCACGACCTCGACGATCCTCGCCTATTCCATCTTTTCGGAAGGAATCCGGAACATCGCAGCGGGCGCCAGCGCGATCGATCTCAAACGCGGGCTGGAGCGTGGGCTGCGGGCGGCTGTCCGCGCATTGCGCGAGCGCGCGCGGCCGGTGGCCGGCTATCAGGACCGCATGCAGGTGGCGACGGTCTCCGCGCACAACGACAAAACCATCGGCAAAATGGTCGCCGATGCCCTCGAAAAGGTCGGACCCGAGGGCGTCATCACAGTCGAGGAAGCCAAAACCACCGAGACTGTGATGGATGTCATGGACGGCATGCAGTTCGACCGGGGCTTCATCTCGCCCTATTTCATCACCGATCCGGAGACCATGAAAGCCGAGCTGGAGAATTGCCTGATTCTTCTTTATGAAAAGAAGATCGTCAACATGAAGGAGCTTCTGCCACTGCTCGAAGAGGCTGCCCGGCAGGCCCAGCCGTTGCTCGTTATCGCCGAAGACGTGGAAGCCGAGGCACTGGCGACTCTGGTTGTAAACAAGATTCGCGGCGCGCTTTCCTGCCTTGCCGTCAAGGCTCCTGGCTATGGTGACCGGCGGAAAGCCATGATGGAGGACATCGCAATCCTCACCGGGGGGCGCCTCATTGCGGAAGAACTCGGGATGAAGCTCGAAAACCTGACGCTTGCCGACCTCGGTCACGCAAGGCGCGTCGTTGCCGACAAAGACGCGACGACGATCATTGCCGCCGCCGGCGGAAAGGACGCGATCGCCGCGCGTTGCGCGATGATCCGAAAACAAATTGAAGAGAGCACCTCGGACTACGACAGGGAGAAGCTGCGGGAGAGGCTGGCCCGGTTGAGCGGCGGCGTCGCCGTGATTCGCGCCGGGGCTCCGTCGGAAACCGAGATGAAAAATCGCACAGAGGCCTTCGAGGACGCCATCAGCGCCGCCAAAGCCGCGGCTGAGGAGGGCATCGTTCCGGGCGGCGGCGTTGCTCTGCTGAGCGCCATTGCGGCGGTCGAACTGGAGGAGAAAAACTGCGAAGGCGACGAACGCACCGGCGTCCGCATTCTGAAGCGGGCGCTCGAAACGCCGGCCCGCCAGATCGCAGAGAACTCGGGCGTTGACGGAGGCGTGGTCGTCGACCGGATTCGTTCAGCCAACGGAGCCATTGGCTTCGATGCTGCTCTCAACCGCTACACCGATCTCGTGGAGGCGGGAATCGTCGATCCGACGAAAGTGGTGCGCGTCGCGCTGGAGAATGCGGTCTCCGTCGCGAGTACGTTACTGCTCACCGAGGCGACCATGACCGAGGTTCCGGAAAAGCCCAACTCTTTGGCAGGGCGCCCGGCGGCCGCGGAAATGGAGTGAGAGGCGACTGTGATCCGGTCAGGGGCAAGGTGGTTGGCCGGCGGGACGATTCTCGCGGCGGCATCTTACATCGCGTGTGCCGCCTTTGTGTGGTTGCGCTGGGGACACAGCGGACCACTGCGCAACCGCGAGGACGCCGATCCGTTGCTGGACCGGTTCATGCCGGCATATGAAGCCGCGGAACGCCAAAAGATCCGTGTCGCTGCTCCGGCGGCTGTTGCATTTCGAGCCATGTGCGATCTGGATTTGCTGCAATCGCCATTGATCCATTCGATCTTCAAAGCGCGCGAGCTCATCCTGGGCAGCACGGGGCAGCAGCGCGTCGTTCCCCGAGCCCTTCTTCCCATGGTCCAGGCTATTGGCTGGAGCGTTCTGGCCACAGCTCCCGGGCGCGAGGTAGTCGTGGGCACAGTCACCCGGCCGTGGAAGGCCGACGTTCACTTTCACGCCATACCGCCGGGTGAATTTGCGCGCTTCAACGAGCCGGGA
>CAZXCO010000010.1:0-2412 GCA_964639095.1 uncultured Solibacteraceae bacterium | reverse complement strand
CGCGTTGCTGATACGCGCAAATTCGCTGGCGGCGCGCCCATTCAGGCGAAAGATCTCATTGAGCGTGTCATGGATTTTCCCGGCAACTCCGGTCTGGTCCGCCGGCAGCCGGACCGTGAAATCCCCTTCCCGGAACGCGATGAGCGCGTTGAGAAGCAGACTGGTATCGAGACCGGAGGGTGCTTTGGCCGGCGCCGCGCTTCTTTTCACGCTCGTTCGGGCCTTTTTCGTGCTCCTTCCGGCTTTCGTCGCGCTCCTTCGGACCGGCTGTTCCGAAGTAGTCTTCATGGCGGATTTCTCCAGAATGTTGGATTTCTTGACGCGGACGGCTGGAGCCGTCCGGGGATTTCGATCTCTGCCGCGGATGGTCAGCGTTGCCCCTTAAGGAAGGACCCCCGCCGGCGCTTCGCTTTCCAGCATGCCCTTCAGCATGACGCCGATCGCCATATACTCCCGGAGCACAGAAGGCTTCCGGATGAAACGGTTCGCGCCGGCGCCGATCGCATTCAGGCGGTCTTTGGGGGAATCCGACGAACTGAAGAGAATCGTTGGTACGGAACCAAGGTGCGGATCCCGGCGCACGTAACGAAGAATATCCGTCCCGTCGTGGTGAGGCAGGTTGAGATCGAGGAGAATCAACGAGAGAGGAGGTTTTCCGGAACCCCTCTCCTTGTCCAGAAAGGCCAGTGCTTCCTTCCCGGTATAAGCAACCTCCAGCTCGAATGTGGCGCCGCTCTGGCGGAGCGCCATATCCAGCATGTAAACATCGGCCGGATTATCCTCGGCCATGAAAATTCGGTGCATCCCGGGTGTACTTGAGGCCATGCTCTCGCAGGCTGAGATCCAGACTGCGGAATCGTACCGTCCAAAGACAGACTAAGCTAAAAATTAATAACTTTGATCGCTAATTGCATCTGATTTCGTACTGGATAGCACGAAATTTCAAACGGCAAATGTCGAATTCCCTGCAGGGATTTCGGAAAGGCGGGAAACAATTGTGCCTTCCGCGCCCCACCCGGGATCAGAAAAGCAGATCGCCGCGCAGGACGGTCACAGCCTGTCCGGACAGGCGGACACGGTCGCCGGCCAGTTTTACCCGGACCACGCCGCCTCTCGCCGAGGCCTGAAAGCCGGTCATTTCGGTCCGGTCAAGCCGCTTGCCCCAGAAGGGCGCCAGCGCCGTGTGCGCCGAGCCTGTCACGGGATCTTCATCGATGCCCGACCCGGGCGCAAAGAATCGCGAAACGAAATCGTAATCCTTGCCCTGCGCCGTGACGATCAGGCCCCGCGCCGGAACCTGGCGCAGCAAATGGTGATTCGGATTGAGAGAACGCAGGACGGTCTCGTTTGCAACCTCAACGAGATAGTCAAACTCATTCCGCCCCGTAAACAACGGCTCCGCTCCGAGCGCCTCGACCAGTTGGGGCGGCGCTTCGGCCGGCTGAGCCAGTTTGGCCGGAAAGTCCATCTCGATCCAGTCATCCACCCGTTTGCACGTCAGAAGGCCGCTCCGCGTATGAAAGCGGGCTTCGGCGTCGGCCGGGATATGCCGCTCCTCCCACAGGACGTGTGCACTGGCAAGAGTGGCGTGACCGCAGAGATCCACCTCAACAGACGGCGTGAGCCAGCGCAGCCGGTACCCGCCGTTTTCCGGGTGCAGGAAGGCGGTTTCCGACAGATTCATTTCGGCCGCCACGTTCCGCATCCATTTTTCGTCCGCCGGGGACGGCAAAATGCATACGGCAGCGGGATTCCCGGCGAACGGGACGGCAGTGAAAGCATCGACCTGTACGATCCGAACCGGCATGCATCAATTATGACAATGGAAGTAGATGAGCGACGTCCGGATCACGCGGGCCGAGGCGCCAGACTTTGAGGCGGCATGGTCCATCGTCAACGAATACTATGAGGCCGTGGGCGTGCTGGTGCGCGAAGACCGCGGGGCGTTCCGGCGGCTGTACTTCACGGAGGGCGCTGGCGTCTGGCTGGCCGGAACCGGCGGCTTGACCGTGGGCTGTATTGCGCTGCGGCCTCTTTCCGGCATCCTCGCGGCCGGCGAGGTCAAACGGCTGTACGTGCAACCGGCCTCGCGCGGACGAGGCGTCGCCGGAAAGCTTCTCGATGCTCTCCATGAGTATGCGCGGTCCGACGGTTACAAATGGCTCTATCTGGATTCGAAGGACGATCTGGAAGCGGCCGTTCACTTTTACGAGAAGCACGGGTACAGCCGCTGCGCGCGCTATAACGACAATCCGCAGGCGACCATCTTTATGCGGAAGCGCCTCGCTCCTCAGGCCGTGTAGCTTCCCGGCGGGGCGGTCCTCGGGCATATCCGAAAGGCCGGCCGGAAATACCTTGTTCGCCCATGCCCGAGCGCCAGCGGCGAAATGCGCCAGCTACAAAGCTCCCGGA
>CAZXCO010000009.1:0-8501 GCA_964639095.1 uncultured Solibacteraceae bacterium | reverse complement strand
ATAGCGGGAATGTGGCTGGGTAGCCACAGTTTCAATCCACGCGCCCGCGTGGGGCGCGACCAGTCCACAGCAATCGCTCGTGTTCTTCACGGCGTTTCAATCCACGCGCCCGCGTGGGGCGCGACCCCCTGGCTCTAACTGATTGAGCCAAAAAGCAAAAATGCCGCCGTTGCGCGGATCTATACGATCCAGACAAACGGCGGCATCGACAAATCGTCCTGGTCAACGCATGTTATTGTCGCTCATATAGCCAATGAAAGACGCGAACCCTCCCGCGTTCGGCTGCGAGCTTCACATGCGCGCAATGTTTCCTTCTCAAAAAATCAGCGGGCCCTCCGGATCGTACGCTCGGCTAACCCCATGATGTTCCACGCTTCCACGCCAATTGTCACCCAGAAAATAGAAACGGAAACTGTCGGCTTCGGCGCTCAATTCGGCCAGCAGCCGTCCGCGCAGGCGCATCCACTGGGCAGGATCAACCCAGCACTCAAAGACAGACTTTTGTACTCGCTGGCCGAAATCCTGGCAAATCTTCGCCACGCGCCGCAGGCGCCGACGACCCTCCTGCGATTCGGTGCTAACGTCATAGGCCACGAGCACTAGCGTCATGCTGCCTGCCTATCTCCACAAAAACGGCGGATATTCATTCAGGTCTCCTCTCAAATGCCGGGCGAGAAGCATCGCCTGCACATGCGGAATCAGGCCGACGGGTACTCGCTCTTCCAGAAACGGATGCGTAACCACTTCCTGCTTTCGCTTCTGCCACGCTATGAGCACCTCGCGGCGCGTGTCGTCATCCATCGCCACCCCGCCCGTTTCACACTCACGAAAATTATCGGCGGATATCTGCCGCCGGTTGATCAGTGTCAACGCGAGCCTGTCCGGCAGCATCGGTCTCAGTTCCTCCATCAGATCGAGCGCAAGGCTGGGTCTGCCCGGTCGAAGTGCATGAAGATATCCCACTGCCGGATCGAGGCCCACACACTCAAGCGCGCCCGCCACGTCGTGAACAAGCAGTGTGTACAGAAATGAGAGAAGCGCGTTCATATTATCCATTGGAGGCCGCCTGCTCCGTCCGCGCCAGAAAAAGCCGTCTTTTTGCGCTGAAATGAATCTGTCAAAAACAGAAAAATAAACACGCGCCCCATCGCCCTCAATTCCGCGGATGACATCCACGTCCGAACAACGGCTGACATCCTCGCACAAGCGCAGCAGGCGCAGCGCGGCCGCGTCCAGTCCCGCATCGCCTTCGTTTTCGCGCGCTGCTCGCAATACTGCCACACGGCTATTCGCAAGCTTCGCCACGACAATGTTTCGCGCGATTTCGCCGGCCCGGTCAGCGCTGTCCATAGCCCGATACTGCGCCACTCTCAGCAGCACGTTTCCCGTCACGGGCCCATGCACACGGGCGAGAAATCGCCCGGTATTTGAAAGAAATGAGAGACTTACACCGTTCTCCGCAGCCATACTCATTAAATTCTGACTGCACCATACCTCGCCGATGCAAACGATTCCAGAGAGCGTGTGAATCGGAATCCGGGCCTGAATTTCATCATTCGCCCGCACACAAACCGCCTCTCCCTCCTTGAGGACGCGGGCGTCGGGCAATGTCACGTAAAGCGTGTTCAACAATGGCTTCACGCGGACCGCCCCAATTGCCTAACGGCCTGTTGCATATACCGTCGCACGTCGGTCCTGCGACAGAGTTGCTCCGGCCTGCACAGCTCAAACAAGGAACACTCCGGACATGCGCGTTTCAGCACCGGGGCAGGCGTCCGACCCTCGGCATAAAGGCGGTGCATTGCGCGGGCGGCGGAGTCCACTCTATGGTGCAGCTCTTCGGAAAATCGCACTGGCTGCCGCCGCTTCGCTGAAATATCGAAAATTGACCCTTCCGGAATCGAAATACCGAGCATCTCCTCGAGGCACATCGCCTGTCCGCACAGCTGCACGGCATAGGGCGACATTTCAATCTTCGCCCTGCGCCGCTTGTATTCCACAGGATGTGGCAACCACGTCCCGCGCCGCCCGGCAATCTCAACGCCGCGCTCGTCCCCGCGCATCCGCCGGAACTCGATCACATCCGCAATGCCAGCAACTCCCAGGCGCAGTGAACGAAGCGGCACGGCACGGCGAACCAGAACGTCCGGTCGGGACTCGATTTCGCCCGAATGCGCCCGCTCATGTCCCAGTTCGCCGGCCGCCGTATGCTGGTTATCCACCCACTGCATCTCAAGCTGCACCAGGGCCCAGCGGCGCTCGCAGAAGGCAAAGTGCTGCAGCCCTGAGAGCGGCAGCAGATCTTGTTCGCGGTACATGAACTACGCGGCGGCACTCGTCGCCATCGGGTAAATTACTTTTACGCCTGCTGGCAGGCCGTCTTCAGTGGGCAGAGAGATTTCGTAATCAGCAAATGAACGCGGGGTCTCCGTTCTTGCGCTGGCCTTGACCATTTCGAATAACTGATGCGCGGGCGCGTTGCCCAAACGCGACTCATGCTCGAAAACCGTCAGGGCCCGCGATGCCATCAGGCCGCGGGCGGCCGAATGGTCCACGTCAAACAGGTTTCCCAACGCCCTCCAGAACAGTGCCAGGTCGTCTTCGGAAAATCCGGTCTGAGCTGCAAATACGGGGTTCACAAAGCCATGTGCACGATAGAGACCATAAGCCACAGTATGCTTGCGACCCATCGTCCCGGTCGCGCCGGGCTTGATGTCCCGCTCGCCTGTGAACGCCTGCCGAGTGATCGTGTGCTCGGTCGTAAGAATGCGATCGATGGAACGTGCGAAAGTCAGTTGAACCGGCCCACGCACCTGGCCACAATTGAACTCGGTTGTACTCATTACGGCGCCAAAAGTACGCACGTCAAAGAAGTTCTCACACATCCACGCACGTGCCTTCGCAACGTCTGTGGCGGCGGTCTTTGATCCGGCGGGCTTGATTTCCTTCAGGTTCTCGTAGGGTAGTTTCTGTCGGCTCTCCAGTGTGTTTCCCGAGAGCACCAGCAAATCGTAGCCTTTCAGGATCCCAGTGGTGCCCTGCTGGGCATAGTAAACGTAATCCCGAATCTTACGTTTCAGGCAAACGTCGGAAACAAGGCCCTGAAAAGTCTCCGGATCGAATCGTGGACTGTTGTCCGAATCCGGATCTCCGTTCGGATTGCCATCCTGGCAATCAAACAGATAGACAAAATCGTACCGTTTTTCAACCGCGCTCATGCCTGTTCTCCTTCGTTTTCTTCGTTCGCTTCCTTGAATAGCCGTGCATTTTCGAAGTTCTGTGCTCGCTGGTGATAGTAACCGAGCGCAAAACGCCCCTGATCCACGAGTGAGAGCGCGCCGGGAAATCTCCGGCCCTCGCCGGTGCCGATCGCATCGTGAAGTTGCACGATCTCTTTCTCGATCGCGATCATCGCCCCGCGGGCACTCCGTGAAAGTTTTTTAAGATGTTTTCGCCCCAGATCCTCCAGCTTCGGAAACGCGACTGAGGGATTTGTCGAAGCGAGCGAATAATAACGGTCCGCCACCGAAACGTTCACTTCCCGTTCTCCGGCCCGCTTGTTCGCCGTCCATTGCAGACCTTCGTAAACGGCCAACAGACGCCCGCACAAATACGCTCCATTGTTCTGCCCTGCGTCTAACTCTTCGCTCATCGCTTTCTGTCCTTCCCTCCCGGCATCGTTTATACAGATCCTCACCAGCCCCATCGCAGCCGGATTCCTCCGGAGATCCTGGTCCGCCCGGAGCCGCGTCATAACCGCCGCAAGTACGCTCTTCCCCAGTGGCTTGCTTGGGCCTTCAATCGCGCGCCTTACCAGCGCCAGAGTCCGGCTCCCCGGAACCTGGTTTCCATCGCTGCCAAGCGCCTGGCGGAGTTGCCACATCCGTGGCGGATGCTCTGCACCGATCATCTTCAGCCCGTTAAACCACGCGCGCAAGTTCGCCCTGACCGCCGGCAGCGCCTCACTGACCCAGTAGCGCACCACAAGCCGCGCGCCATTCGCCCCCAGCCCCGCCATGTAAAACTGGTTCGGGTCGAGATCAGCCCGCGAGTCAAAGGAGAGCAGGTTCTGCACGTCCTCTTCGGTCGGCTCCTCGATTACGGATATGTAGTTCGTCTTATCCGGATCTCGCGTCCAGAAGACAAAGGCGATACCAGCGCAGTCCCTTCTTCTGGTGCTTCCCGGCTTCAGGAGATCGTTAAGAGCCAGGACGTACGCCATGGCCCGGTCCGGAGCTACCGGGCTGTTTATGTTCTGGTCCCATCCATAGGAACGGAACGCATCTTTATCAAACGACATTAGGGCAACGCCGGCCGGTTGTCCTCCCAGTCCGGCCAGCCCCTTGATCTTTTCGTGCGTCAGCGCGATCGGTCCGCGTTTTCCGCTTATCAGACACTCAAAATCTCCAGACGCCCGCTGGGCGGCTGCGTTTTCGTAGTGCCTCCGCCAGTAATCGCGGACCGCCGCGCGGGTGTTCAACGCGCCTTCGCGCGAGAGCCCGATCAGCGTCCCGGTTTTCTCCTTACCCAGCGCCGTCCGGGCAGCCTCCACCTGTTCGGGCCTGTCGTAAAACCGCGCGCAGGCGCTCAATGCTTCGTCGCCCGTCGCCTGTGCCGCTCGTTCGATCAGTTCCACAAAGCCCGCGTGGCGTTCCGCGTGATTGGCGCGATCCTTCTCGGTCGTCCATGGACCACAGCCCAGAACGTACTTGATATCGTCCACTCCAAGCAGCGGATATACACCGGAATTGCGCGGCACCGGCGATCGTGGCACCATCATGGGCAGCGGAATCCTCACCTCTTTCTTCCCGCGCTTTACGGTGTGATAGCGACGCGTTGCTCCCAGGAACTCACCGTCCTTGCCGATCTCGAGCAGAACCGGGACCGGCTTCTCCTCCATGCTCTCGTCGCTTAATTGCTCGCCGAGATAACGGTCCGCATACGCCGCTAACGCCTGTACGAGCACCGCAGCACCTCCTCTCGTTCTGCCGCATCCTTCAGCACGACTTCGGGACGCGTATCCATCCGCCCGCGCTCGAGACGCGCATCGAAAAAGAGTGGACGATTCCCTTCCGGCCTGAACACGATGTCGTAGAGCATTCTCCCGAGGTCTTCCTCGACCGCGATCGGTGTGTCGTCCGCGCCGGCGGGCTCGAACTGCGCTGGGAATTCCCGGCACCCGAACACCGGCTGTGTGTGGCACTGTCCCTTTTCGACTCGCCGGGTCAGCATCGCCTCATACTTTTGCGGGGTATTGTCACCAGACTTCTCGAAAACCAGCGCGCGCGCTTCAATCACATAGGCGACATCACGCAGCAGCAGACTGCCCCGCGGCGTCCCCTCAGTGTCCGCACCTGCGCCCGCCCGGATCGGCTCGAATGTCGCCGGGTCGGCCATCCATTTGCGAAGGGTTCCCGGCGAAATCCTGCTCTGCACCTCATTCCGACGGAAATTCGTAAACTGAATCGGCTTCAATACGGAAATTGCGCTCACCACCCACCGCATCTCGGGTTTCCAACAAATCGCGTCGATCATGTTCCGTACTGCCGACGGCGTCGGAACACTATAGCTGGCTCTTTCCACTTTGGCTTCCGGTCTCGAAAAAAGGGCGAAATCCCCGCTAAATTTCACTCTGATCATAGATTTACCCTAAACGTTACATGACTTTCTCTATGTCTCGAAATGTTACTATACGGACGAGGTGGTGCGATGTCAACTTATTTCTCGGTTCAGATCGCTCCGCCCTGCTCGGGTCCTCCTCGAGTGGATTGAAAGATGTACCGCTTCGGGTAAGAAGACGGGGATGTTCGTGCATCCCCGTTAGATAATCAACGTCATTTCATTCCCGCCATCGATCTCAAACCCCAAATCCTCCGAATAAGCTGCCGTTGAAACTACCCATATGTCCTCTTTGCCTACACGGATCAATGACCTTCGCCCCTTTACAAACTCGGCCGGGCGGAGCCCGATCGCGAACCGCTGCAGTTTCCTCCGCAGATCCCGGGTCAACACTTTCGTGCAAGTTAGTTCCTCGACGTACTGCGCGCCCTCGCCATAGGGCACAAATACGTCTTGCGTTCGATCCGCAATCCACTCAAATTCCTCGGCAAGCGTGGCAAACTGCAGTTTCAATCGCATTTCGTTCAATTCCTGTCCGAGTTCCTGTTCGCCGTACAGGCGGTTGTAGAAGTCACGCAGAGATCGCGGATCGTCTGTCTGAATATTTCGCTCCCGGGCAAGAGCAAGGGTAAGTGCCGCCGCAAGCTCATAAGCGTCCCCCGGCATGCTGCCATCCTCCGGCACAAAGACGACGACACGGCCGGCGGGAATACCCATCAAGCTTGAGGCCCTGCCGTTCCGATCGGCGCGCCCGGCGGCTTGGATGATCGCGTCAAGCGGTCCGATCGCGCGGAACACAGCGGGAAAGTCAATATCGACGCCTGCCTCGATCAACTGCGTCGAGACGACGAGGCAAGGAGCCGCACGGTCGAGGTGTCTTTTGATCTCACCGATGCGATCGAGTCTGTGCTGGGCACACATTCGTGTTGACAAATGAAACAAGCCCGGCACCGCACCCATCCGGTCTTGCAGCAACCGATACAACTCCCGCGCATGCGCACGCGTGTTTACCACGCAGAGTGCCTGCGGTTCAGCGGCAATCCAATCCGCCACTGCGGGCCAATCGACGGGTTTATCGATCCGCCAATCGATTGTGACTCTCCTCAATTCCCGATATAGCCCGCCCGCGTTTGCAATAATTTCCCGAACTGTCCCCGGCGCCCAGCGCGGATCGTCACGGTTCGTAACGCAAGCGGCCCTTGACGATTCATTCCGCTCAAACCCTGGCTGTGTCGCTGTCGAAAACACGAAACTACATCCCCAGTCATCCGCAAGTTCGCGAATCATTCCGAGCAGCGGAGAGAGCAGGCGCGGCGGAATCACCTGCACTTCATCGAGGATCACAATCGACCGGGTGATGTTGTGCGCCCGCCTCAGGTCTGAGGGGTGATTGGAAAACAACGATTCAAAAAACCGCAAACTCGTCGTTACGATCAGCGGCGCCGACCAGTTTTCGGTATCCGCTCGTTCGGCAGGCGCCTTGTAGTTTTCCCCGTCGTCGGATGATGGCCGGAATCTCTCTCCCCCTCTCCGCATTTCGACCGGAACCCCGGAGTGATGCTCCAAGACTGCCTCGCTACCGAAGATTGTTTCGTAAATGGAAGCATTCTGCTCAATGATGGAAAGATACGGAATGACGACAATGATTCGACGGTAACTTTCAGGCTGTAGCGCCGCTCGGCGCAGCGCAAACGCCATCGCTGCAAGAGTCTTCCCTCCACCGGTGGGAACCGAAAGCGAAAGCAGACGATGTTCCCCTTCCGCTGCTCGCAGGCAATCCCGCAACACGCGATTACGCGCCTCAGTAACGTTCGACGGAAGATCGTGTTTCGGCAACGCCTCGACGTGTCGCAGTAGCAGCCGAAGCCTCCTGCCGGCTTCCAGGGATGCACTGCCCATTGTCCGCCCGGCCGAATCCAGCCGATCCGCATCAACCAGGACGCTGAAGAGTATCCGCGTGAACAGATCAAAGTTCTGGAGACGACGCGGCGCAGGCCGCCGCTCCAACAGGCTGCCCAGTGCCGTGCAGTCTTCTTTCGCAATCTGGCAGAGGCTGAGTGCGGGTCCTCGCCACTCTTCTAAAATGCCTTTTAAGCCAACCCGATTCGGGATCCCGGCGTGATGGCCCGCCACGGCAAACGCTACCGGATCCATCCCAAGCGAACTGGCCGCTGCCGCTCCGTATCCGGAATGGGGGGCGCGCTTCTTTGCTCCGCGGATCCTGTCCTGAAAGTCCGCCGAATATTTCCCGAAATCGTGCAGGAGCCCGGTGTATCCCGCCATTTCCTGAAGAATCGAACTGTTCGGTGCTGCCTCCGCGGCAAGCTGTCGGGCAAGTGAGGATACGTTCGTCAGATGAGCGGCCAGCTTTTGCCAGCGCGCGTTCGGATCACTCTCTGGCAAGCCTGCAGAATCTGAATGTGCCCAATAGATCAATCAAGAATATTACCGCCATTTCCACAAAATTGTGAGCCATGCCGCCCGCGCAGTTTGGGAATCACATGCGCCCGCCCGGAGAGTATCAGGTTGGTTCGAACGACAACTGTTTGCGGTGAGGAAACATTGGTATTACAGGTTTTCGGCAGTGATTTAGAAATCGTTAGCCGTGGTACACAAAATCGGTGCTTGGCGGAGCGACCACGGCGCATGTGTACGATGCGTTCGGGAATCTGGCGGCGGAGTGTTCGACGGGTTCGGCGCTGACGCCGCCCTGCACGACGTGCTATTTGAGCGACGATGCGCTGTGTTTTGGCCAGGGCGTGGTGGACAGATTTCTGGGAGTAAGTTGATTCATTGAATCACGCCGCAATCAGGTTTACAAGATCGAAGTCGCGCCGAGTTTGAGCGGGAGTGCGATAACCGAGACGGCCGATGATCCAGTT
>CAZXCO010000008.1:0-1643 GCA_964639095.1 uncultured Solibacteraceae bacterium | reverse complement strand
GCGCCCGTCGAACTGCAACGTGCCGTCGTGCGCCAGCACGGTAATGTCGCCCTGCCACACGAGCTTTCCCGGCTTCGTGATGATGGCCACGCGGTCGCAAAGACGCTCCACCGTCTCCAGCACATGGCTCGTGATGAACACGGTGCGGCCCCGCCGGGTGAAGCGGCGCAGCCACTGCTTCATCAGCGCCACGCCGGCCGGGTCGATACTTTCGAACGGTTCGTCCAGGAAAAGCACATCGGGCGAGTGAATCACCGCCGCCGCGAAGGAGACGCGCTTGCGCATGCCCGTGCTGTACTCGGCCAGGGTCTTGCCGCTGTCGGTCAGTTCCAGCGCCGTGAGCAGCTCTCTCACGCGCTGTTGCACCTCGCCCTCCGGCAGCCCGTACATCCGTCCTACAAAGGTGAGGAACTCGTGAGCGTAGAGCGGGTCGAAGAGGCCGAGGGTCTCCGGCATGACACCCATGCGCCGTTTTACGTCCGCGCTCTCTCCTGAGGCACAACGGACGCCCGCCGCGCCGGCAACGGGTCCGTTTCCGGCGCGTTGCAGCCGGCCGCCACGCTCCGGGGTGAAGCGGCTGCCCAGAATCTCCACCGTGCCCGAGGTGGGATCGAGCAGGCCGGTGAGGCAGCCGATGGTGGTGCTCTTTCCGGACCCGTTCGGCCCGAGGAATCCGAACATGGATCCTGCGGGCACGGTCAGCGAGAGGTTCTCCACCGCCAGAAAGTTTCCGTAGCGTTTCACCAGGCTGGTGATGCGGATTGCATCCGTCTGAGATGTCATCTTTTCTCCACGCGCACAATGGACCGGCCGGTCTGTGCGCTTGACCTTATACCTTGCCTTCCACGACCGCGAGCAGCCGTTCGCGCCGGCCGGGAAAGACCGCGCCCGCGGCGCGCAGTGATGCCATGTAGGCCGCAATCGCAAGCGCCGCCGGTACCAATATCCACCAGTTTTGGCCCGACACCAGAGCCGGCGCCGCCCTGCGCAGTATCTGTGGCGCGGCGATGCAGGTGAGCGCGGTCCCCAGCACGACAATGCTGCCCAGGAGTGACATATCGTTGCCCAGGCTGCTGTCGTACTTGCCGCTGCGTGCCCCGAAGAGCGTGGTCCACAGGCCTGCGGCGTTGAACAGGAACAGCGCCGTAACACCATCGATCGCCGGCATGACGATCTCATGGAAGTCGAGGGGGCGGGGAGCGAAAAAGGTCCAGATGATCGTCGCCGGAACCAGAGCGGATCCGCCCAGCAGCACGGAAGCGTAGCTGCCGGCGCGCAGGCTGGCCGCCGGATCGGCAGGGAACAGGAAGAAGCGCCGGAAGGCTCCGCCTGTATAGCCGTACAGATTCACAGCAATGCGAGACGGGCCGAGGAATGCCACCATCGGAAGCGTTCCCAGGGCAGCCACGAACAGGCTGCCGTGGCCCTTCGGCAATTGGCCGAGGTTCCAGGTGAGATAGGCCGCCAGCGGAAACGAGAACAGGTAAAGGATGCGGAACCGCTTGTTTCGTACGAAGAAGCGCAGCCAGTGGCTCACCAGCGGCGCGGTCTCCGGCGCGAACATTCCACCCATGCGGTCGAAGAGATCGGGCTTGCCTTCGACGGCGCCGCGGAGTGCCTGCTGCCGCTGCGCGGGCCGCCTC
>CAZXCO010000007.1:0-7377 GCA_964639095.1 uncultured Solibacteraceae bacterium | reverse complement strand
AGGTCGAATACACGAGCAGGCCGCCAGGGGCCAGGTACTCCAGAGCGTTCCTCAGAATGGCGAGTTGCCGCGTTTGCAGATCGGCGATGTCGCCCGGCTTCAGACGCCATTTGATCTCGGGGTTGCGCGCCAGCGTGCCGGTGCCCGAGCAGGGCGCATCCACCAGAATCCGGTCGAAACGCCGCGCGAAGGGCAACGGGCGGGCGGCGTCCAGCACGACCACCGGGATTCCCAGCACAGACAGAAGCCGCGCCCGGCTCAAGTGCAGATCGCACGCGATCGCCTTGACTGGAACATCCAGCGCCTGCGCCGTCTTGTTGCCCGGAGCCGCGCACAGATCGAGGAACGTCTGCCCGGGCGCCAGATCGAGGAGCGGCACGACCGCCTGCGAGCCGATGTCCTGGATCCGGAAGCCCGCCGCGGCGCCGCTTTCCAGGCGAAAGCAGCCCGCCACCTCCGTGGGCTCGGCGCCTTCGGGCGGCGTCGCATTCCCTACACGAATGAATCGCTCCGGCGGATTCAGACTGGCATGCGCGATCGCCTTCGCCGCGCACGCGCCATACTGCGCCGCCCATCGATCGAAGAGCCATGCAGGGGTCGACAGACTCTCCGGAGCCTCGCCCGGTTCCCGGATCGCGCGCCGCAGAACGGCATTCACGAATGCGGACGCCGAGGTCTTCCCTGCCCTCCGCGTCAGTTCAACCGCATCGTTCACGGCTGCGTGAGCGGGCACGCGGTCGAGAAAGCGGATCTGATAGAGCGCCATTTCGAGCGCGATCCGCACTGCAGGATCCAGCCGCTCCACGGGCCTCTTCGAATACTGGCCGATGAGCGCATCCAGTTCTCCGCGCCGCCGCAGAACGCCGAATACGATGTCCGAAGCCAGCCCCGCGTCCCGGCTGTCGAGATGCTCCGACTTGGCCGCCAGCGCCTCCGCCGACCACGCGCCGCGCTCGACGGCGAGCAGCGCGCCGAAAGCGGCCTGCCTTGCGATCGCAAGTTTCATTTTTGCCGCCTCATCCTGCCAGCCTCATCTGCAAGCCAGTGTACGGGATCATGATGGATGTATGGCCTTAGCCGATCAGACATGCATTCCCTGCCGCGGCGGGGTTCCTCCGCTCAAAGGCGACGCCCTCAACGCTCTCCGGTCGCAATTGCCCACGTGGGATGTCGTTCAGGAGCATCATCTGCATAAAACTTTCGTTTTCCCCGATTTCCGGACCGCGCTCGCTTTTGTGAACCGCGCCGGCGCGATCGCCGAGGACCAGGGACACCATCCCGACATCCTGCTCTCCTGGGGCAAAGCGGAAGTGACCATCTTCACGCACAAAATCGACGGCCTGACGGAAAGCGATTTCGTCCTCGCCGCCAAAATCGACCGCTCGGTCTAGCTTCAGCGGTTTCGCTTCAGACGTCCACGCCTGCGTCGACGTCCAGATACTGCAGCTCGTGCAGGCGCTGGTAAATGCCGCCGTGCCCGATCAGTTCCTCGTGGCTGCCGATCTCCACGATGCGCCCGCGATCGAGCACGACGATTTTGTCCGCGCGCCGGATCGTCGAGATGCGGTGCGCGATGACAATCACCGTGCGCCCGGCCATCAGATTCGCCAGCGCCTTCTGGACCAGCATCTCTGATTCCGTATCGAGATGCGAGGTCGCTTCATCGAGGATCAGGATGGGCGAGTCCTTCAGAATCGCCCGCGCGATCGCCAGCCGCTGCCTCTGCCCGCCGGAGAGTTTGACCCCGCGATCCCCGATCACCGTTTCATAACCCTGCGGCAGCTTCCCGATGAATTCATGCGCGAGCGCGGCTTCCGAGGCCTGAAGCAGACGCCCCCGGTCGTATTTCTCCATCCCGTAAGCGATGTTGTTAGCGACCGTGTCGTTAAAGAGAAAGGTCTCCTGGGCAACGATGCTGATTTTGTCGCGCAGCGACGCCAGCCGGAGATCCCGCACGTCGATCCCGTCGATTTTCACCGCACCGGAGATCGCGTCGCGGAAGCGCGGCACGAGGCTCGCAAGCGTCGTCTTGCCCGCCCCGCTCGAACCGACCAGCGCAACCACTTCACCCGCCCGGATCTCGAGAGACACGCCGTCCAGTTGCAGCCCCTTCGCCGTGGGATAGCGGAAGAAAACGTCTTCAAACGTGATCCGGCCGCGGAATACGTCGAGGTTCTGCGCCCCCGGCTTGTCTTCGATCTCCTCCGGCTCGTCGAGATAGGCGAATACTTTTTCCGAAGCGCCGAGCGCCTGCTGAAAGATATTGTGCAGATTCGTAATTCGCTTCACGGGCTCATACAGAAACAGCAGCGCCGCGAGAAAGCTGATGAACGATTCGGCCTGGAGCACGTGATTCTTGATCTCTTCGCGCCCGAACCACAGCAACCCGATAAATGTCGCCGCGCCCATGAACTCGATAAACGGCGACGGAATTCCCTGGATCAGCACATAGCGGAGATTGGCGCGCAGCAGGCGGTCGCCCGCGGCGCGAAACCGCTTCGCCTCGTATTTCTCCGCTCCGAAGGCTTTCACCACCTGATGTCCGGAGATGGCTTCCTGCAGAACCTGATTGACCTCGCCCGCTGCGTCCTGAGTCTTCCGGCTCGTGCGCCGGATCTTCTTCCCGAGCCGCGCGGTGGGCAGCAGCACAAAGGGAAAAAGGGTCAGGCTGAAGAGGGCCAGACGCCAGTCTGTCCCGAAGATCACGATCAGGAGCCCGACCGCCGAAAAGATCTGCCGCAGCAGATCCGCAAACATATCGGAACTCGCCGTCTGGATCTTCTCGATGTCGCTCATCACCGACGACATCAGGCGGCCCGTTGACGTGGATTCGAAGAAAGACGCGCCATGCCGCAGCACTTTCTCGAATACCTGATTGCGCAGATCCGTGACGGCCGAAAAACCCACGAAGTTCGTCAGATAATCGCCGAAGTAATCGCACAGTCCCCGCGTCGCGAAGACGACGAGAATCGTGATCCAGACCATCGTGAAGATGTTGTGAATGGCCGGCGGGAAAAACTGTTCGAGATAAATCTGTTTGTCGAGCAGCGGAATTTTGAAGAGCGGCTCCGGCCCGGCATCGGCTCCCGGTTGCAGGACGCGCCCCAGAACCACCTTGATCAGCAGGACCCGGATCGCCGTCATCGCTCCGAAAATCGCCATCAGGACGACGGAGCAGAGGAGCAGGAGCCAGTACCGCCGCGCGTAACCGAGCAGGCGCACGGCTTCCTTCATAGAGTCTGCACCGCCCGCAATTTCTCCACTGCGGCAATGGCCCGGTCGATAGAAATCGTCTCGATGGCTCCTTCCGCTTTCAGGACTTCGGCCGGTGTCCGCCACGGAGACCAGACTTCGGAGTCCGAAGGTCCGAAGAAAACGACCTGTGGGACAGCGAAGGCCGCCGCCACATGGGCCGGACCCGAGTCGTGTCCGGCAAAGAACGCGGCGTCGCGCATCAGCCGGACGATTTCGCCGAGCGGAGCGCCTGCAGCCGTCCGCCAGCGCCGGAAAGGCGAAAGATCGTCACCGGCCGCGCCGATGAAGACCGGTTCCAGCCCCGCCGTTTCCAGATGGCGCCCGAGTTCCAGAAAGGATTCGGACGGCCATGTCTTCTCCCGCGTTGCAGCGAATGGATGAATGACGGCGTAAGAAGCCTCCGGAGCATATGGCGATCTCCCGTGCGCGGCCGCCACATGCGCTCGCGGAACCTCCGTGATCGGCACCCCCAGATAGAACATCGCCGACGCCATGTGCTCCGCCGTATGCACGCGGCGCGAAACGCCGAGCGTCTCCTGCGCGGTCGGGATGGGCGTGTTGTAGATCCAGCCCGGCCGGAAGATTTCGAAGCCCGCGCGGAACCGGGCTCCCGAGAGCAGCGTCAGCCTCGCGCTGCTCGTTCCGCCGTGCAAATTGAGGCACAACACCGGTGCAAATTCCCGAAGGGCGCCCGCGCGAGGCGGCAAAATCTCCGTATCGTTCTCAAACACAGGGGCAAAGCGATCTTCCACGACCACGGCGACCCGGAGATCGGGACGAGCCTGTTTCAGCAGTTGGATCGCGGGCGTCGCGAGCACGCAATCGCCCAGAGAACGCAGCCGGATAATGGCGACGCGGCTGCCGGTCCCGAGTCGGTCGAGAGTGTCGGTCTGCGTGGACACGCGAAATCGTCAGCCGGCTCGGAAGCCGTGCGGCGCAGCCGTTTCCCTTCTTCCTGCCCTTTCAGGCTGCGGCCGGCCGTCCGCCGGCTCAGTCATCGATAGTGGCCTCGTCGATCAGCATGACCGGGATTTCGTCGCGAATGGGATAGAGCCGGTGGCATGACACGCAGCGCAACCCGCTGCCATCCGGTTTAAGTTCCACCTTCGCCCGGCACGCGGGGCAAATCAGAATTTCGAGGAGTTCTGCGCTGATCGCCATGATTTACAAATCGTTGTTTACGAACCGTTAGTTTACCAAGTTCTCCCGGATCCGGTCCCGGAGAGCGGTCGCATTCCGCACCGCCGATTTCGCTCCCGCGGTCGTGATAATGAGCACGCTCACCAGAACGCACAGAGTTCCCAGAATCGTTCGCGGGCCGAGCGCCTCGCCGCCCAGAAAATAGCCCAGAAGCACCGCCACCACGGGATTGACGTAAGCGTAGGTTCCCACTTTTGTCGGCGATTCATGGTGAATCAGCCACACATAGGCCGTAAACGCGACAATGGAGCCCGCGACGATCAGATAAAACAGCGCCAGCCATGCGCCGCGGGAAACAGTTGAGAGGTGAAAGCCGGGGAATTCATCCAGCACGCCCGCCGCGAGAAGCAGCAGGATGCCGCCCGCAAACATCTGCGCCCCGGAACTCATTGCTTTGGATGCCGGAAGCGGCAACCTGCGCGTCAGGGCTGAGGCAACCGACCAGCTCACTGCGGCGACGATCAGGGCCGTCGCGCCCGTCCGGTCGATCGGCGCGCCTCCCAGACTGAAGGACCGGCTCATCAGCACCGCCACGCCCCCGATGCCGATCAGCAGAGCGAGCGCCAGCCGGAACGTGAGCTTCCGGGTCCGCAGCAGAATGATTTCCGCCACCGCCGTGAACGCCGGGATGGTTGCCAGCATGACGGCCGCGATGCCGGAGGCCACACGCTGCTCGGCCCAGAACAGGAGCCCGTAGTCCACGACAAATATCAGGAAGGCGAGGATGAATACCGACTTCCATTCGCGCCCACTCGGCAATCGTTCCCCCTGCGCGATCGTCCAGCCCAAAAGGACGAGGCCGGCCGCAACGAACCGCATGGCGCCGTACAGAAACGGCGGCACTTCCCGGACGCCGACGCGAATGGCGAGAAACGTGGAGCCCCAGACCAGATAGATAATCGCGAACGCCAGCAGAGTCTTCCATCGCGGGCGATGCTCTTCAACTTCCATGAAGGACCCTATCGGCACTCTAGCAGTTCGCTTTCTGATGTGCGATCTTTCGGAATATGCGGCCTCGCCTGCTTCTATGGATGCGCATGGCGCCTCTTCTGCTGCTGACGGCGTTCGCCCCACTGTCATTCGCCCGCGGGAAGACCGTGGCGATCACTGTGGACGATCTCCCGTATGCCGGCGGCGAGTTCGCTCGCACGCGGGGTCCGGCGGGAGCGGCGGACGCGGTAGAAATCAACCGCAGGCTTCTCGCCGCATTCAAAGCTCACCACGTCCCCGTTACCGGGTTCGTGATCGGCCAGCGCGTCGAATCCGTGCCCTCATCGATGGAGATATTACACGACTGGATCGGCCAGGGCTTCGATCTCGGCAATCATTCCTGGTCGCACGCCGACTTCAATGAGCTTTCAATCCAGCAGATCGAAGACGAAATCGTGCGCGGCGAGCCGGTCCCCGGATCTCTGATGAAAAGAGCCGGCAGGAGTCTCCGGTTTTTCCGTTTTCCAGACAACCATACAGGAGCCACAAGAGAGGCCCACGACGCCATCGCGGCCTTCCTGGGGCAGCATGGATACGAGTTGGCGACGTGCACGATCGACAGTTCGGATTATGTCTTCAACGATGCCTGGATCCGGATGCTGGCGAATCACGACGGGGACTCCGCGGAGAAGCTGCGCCGCGAGTACCTCATCTACACCAGCGCCGAAATTGACTATTACGCAGCGCTCGACCAGCAGGTCTTCGGATATGAGCCTCCCGAGGTCATGCTGCTGCACGATAACCGGCTGAACGCCGACCTCATCGGGCAGGTTCTCGGGTTGTTCGAACAGAAGGGATACCGGTTCGTATCGCTGAAAGAAGCGCAGTCGGACCCCGCTTACCGGACTCCCGAAACGTACATCACGAGATTCGGACCGATGTGGGGATACCGGTGGGCCAAAGAGCGGAACGTGAAAGTGAATGGCAGTCGGAGCAGGATCCACCGCGGTGGATTACGGAATACGGCAGGACGGCCCCACCATAACGAAAGCCTGTGGTATCTCTGAAAGCACCAGTTTGCGAATCGCGCTCGATGCTACTTACAGTCTGGGCGGCGGGCTCTCCGGCGTCGGCGTATATTCCCGGGAACTTCTCGAAGGCCTGGCCGCTTCCGGAGCCGCGTCGCGCTGGGACTGGTTCTATCGCTCGCATCGTTATTTTCGGGCGCTTCGCCTTCCGAAGCCGCCCAACGTAACGCGCCGGCTCCTGTCGGAGACCTGGGGCAGCCGTTCCGCCGCAATATTCCACGGGCTGAACCAAAGGCTCCCCCGCCGGCGGTTCCGCCGCCAGGTCGCCACGTTTCACGATCTGTTCGTCCTCACCGGCGACTACAGCACCCCGGAATTTCGCGAACGCTTCGCAGCCCAGGCGCGCAACGCCGCCGCTGGCGCGGACCTCGTTGTCGCCGTCTCCGCTTTTACCGCATCACAGATCGAGCAATATCTGAAAGTGGCGCGCGCGCGCATCCGCGTCATTCCTCACGGCGTCGTGCAGCGTCGAATTCCCGACATGCCGCGCGAAAAAATCGTCCTTTCGGTGGGTGCGATTCAGAAGCGGAAGAATCAGGCCCGGCTCATTCGCGCGTTCCGCGCGCTGCCGGAAGACTGGACGCTCATCCTTGCCGGCTCGGAAGGCTATGAAGCCTCCGAAGCCATTGAAGAAGCGGCAAAAAGCCCGGCGGCTGCCCGCATTCGCATCACCGGCTATCTGACCGACGACGAGATCGGGACCCTGTACGCGCGCGCCGGCATCTTCGCTTTCCCCTCTCTCGACGAAGGCTTCGGCATGCCGGTGCTGGAAGCCATGGCCGCCGGAGTTCCTGTAATCGCCGGGACTCGCTCGGCCCTGCCGGAGGTGTGCGGAGATGCCGCCGAGCTGGTCGATCCCCACAGCGAGGACGAACTTGCCTGCGCACTGGAAAGGCTGGCGGCT
>CAZXCO010000006.1:0-5183 GCA_964639095.1 uncultured Solibacteraceae bacterium | reverse complement strand
ATCATCACCACGGCGGAAATGCACGGGCGGCGCGATTTCCGCGCTCTTCCCATCGTCACCATCGACGGAGACACCGCGCGCGATTTCGACGACGCCGTGCTCGTCGACAGGCTGCCGAACGGCCATTACGCGCTTCAGGTTCACATCGCCGATGTCAGCCATTACGTCACGCCGGGCAGCGCCGTCGACGCGGAAGCGCGCCTGCGCGGCACAAGCGTCTATTTTCCCGATCGCGCCGTGCCCATGCTTCCGGTCGAGCTCTCGACCAACATCTGTTCTCTGGTTCCCCACGCCGATCGTCTGGTGGTTTCGGCCCTGATCGAGTTCGATCGCGCGGGCGAGCCGTTGAAATTCGAATTCTGCCGCGGCGTGATACGCAGCGTCGAGCGCATGACCTACACCAACGTGCACCTGCTGCTGGAAGGCGACACCGCCCGGATGGAACGGTACGCGCCGCTGGTCGAGCGCTTCGAACTCATGCGCGAACTGGCCGGGATCCTGCAGCGCCGGCGGGACAGGCGCGGCTCCATCGATTTCGATCTCCCCGAGCCGTTGATCGAATTCGACGAATCCGGCACGATGACGGGCATCGGCCGCAGTCCGCGCAATATCGCCCACCGCATCATCGAAGAGTTCATGCTGGCCGCCAACGAGGCCGTAGCCGCCCACCTCGAGCGGACCGGCCGCGCCGCGATTTACCGCGTGCACGAGCCACCGGACCCGAAGCGAATTCTGGAATTCGAAGAAATCGCGGCGCAGTTCGGGCACTCGCTCGGCGTTGGCGCCATCCCGGTTTCGCGCCATCGCTACAGGGAGCGCAAAGCCGAAGGCAGGTCAGTCTACAAGGAGGTCGTTCTGCCCAAAGAGATCCAGCTCTCGCCGAAGGCTTATCAGCGGCTGGTGGCAAAGATCGAGGGCAAGCCGGAAGAGAGGATTCTGAGCTACCTGATGCTGCGCTCGCTCAAGCAGGCGCGCTACAGCGAAGAGAACACGGGGCACTTTGCGCTCGCGGCCACGCACTACACGCATTTCACATCTCCCATCCGCCGCTACCCCGATCTCATCGTCCACCGGCTCCTCACGGCTTCGCTGGAACGCCGCGGCTACTCGAACGAAACCGAACTGAAAGCCATCGCCGACGAGTCCTCTCTCACCGAACGGCGCGCAGCCGAAGCGGAGCGCGAGCTCGTCGAGTGGAAAAAGGCGAAGTTCATGGAGGGCCGCGTGGGCGAGGAATTCGACGGGCTCATCATCAGCACCGCGCGCTACGGTCTGTTCGTGGAGCTGGCGGATCTGTTCGTCGAAGGGCTGGTCCCCATCGATTCCCTGCCCGGGGACCAGTTCAGTTATCACGAAAATGTCCGCAAGGTGATCGGGCAGCGCACCCGCCGGGAATTTTCGATCGGCGATCGCGTGCGCGTGATCCTCGATCGCGCAGACGCTCTGGAAGGCAAGCTGCAATTCTCGATCGTCGAACCCGCCAGGCGTCAGAAGCGGAAAAAACCATAGGCGGCCTTTTGGCGCGGCCGGGGGCGATTTATGCTGTTAGCGTAAATAAAACAGCAATGCGTTTCGGTATTCTGTCCTGCATCCTTGCCTGCACCGCCGCGTTCGCCGCCGCGGGCGCCGCAAACCGCCGCGCCCCGAACCGGACCGCCTCGAATCGCTCCGACGGCATCGCCTGGGGGGAAATCGATCATGGCGTCCAGTTCGGAATCGCCTTTGGTCCCTCGACGCCCGAACCACAGTTACGGCTGATTTTCAAGAATGTGGACCGTCCGGAGTGCCTGATCCCGCTCGGCAGCATGTCCGCGAAGGGTCCGGTTTATGACATCGAATTCACGCTCAAATCGCCCTCGGGGAAGGAGTTCCCTCTCTTCAACTTCAACGGGCCCCCGGGCATACAGCCGAACCCGAAGCCGATCCAGATCGAAATTCCGCGCGGCCAGACCCACGAGGTTCTGCTCTCGGCGAAGAAACTGATCTATCTGGATAACGGCAAGAGCCGCCCGCTGACCGAGATGCTGGCGCACCACTATTCCGTCCATGCCAACGTCGATACCAGCGGCGACGCCCGCTGGACCAGGACACGCTCCCAATGGATGGGAAGGATCCAGACCGGCGACCTGCATCAATAGAACGATCGATCAGGCGTCCAGCTTCGCCCGCGCCATCTCCAGCGCCTCCTCGGGAGTGGAAATGCGCTCTTCCAGTTGCGCGTCTTCGATCTCGCTGAGCACGATGCCGAACATCGGCCCCGGCCGGTAACCGGCCCCGATCAGATCCCTTCCCGTCAGCAGCGGTTTGGGTTTGAGCTGCTCCGGCGGCGTTTCCATCCGTTTCCGGCGGACGAAGTCATAGTTCTCGAGATCGCCATGGCTGGCCAGACAATCGAGGCGATGCAGTTCCAGATGTTCCTCAAACGCCGGTTGACGCATGAACCGCTTGAGCGTGCTCTCGCGCATACGGGGAACTTCCATGAACTTCATGTGATTCGCGATCAGGGCCTCTGCGCCCTCGATGGTCTGGTTGGAGAAACGCAGCCGGGTCAGCAGTGCGCGGGCGATCTCGATGCCCTTCTCGACATGCCCGTCGAAGCGGATCCGTTCGGCGACCCGGAATGTGGCGGGCTTGCCGATATCGTGCAGCAGCACCCCGAGCGCCAGCGTGATGGAGGGTTCGCGCAGGCCTTCCAGCATCATCAGGGTGTGGATCCAGACGTCGCCTTCGGGATGGAACTGCGAGGGCTGGGCAACGCCCTTGAGAGCCGCCACTTCGGGCAGGACTTCGCCGAGCAGCCCCGAGGCATCCAGCAGTTCGAACCCGCGCCGGGCCGCGCCTTCGGTCAGGATCTTTGCGATTTCATCGCGAACGCGTTCCGGGGAGATATTCCGGATCAGCGGCGCCAGCCGCCGTATCGCGGCGAAGGTTGCCGGTTCTATCTCGAACCCGAGCCGGGCGGCGAAGCGGACCGCTCGCAGAAGCCGCAAATGATCTTCGCCGAAACGGCGCTCGGGATCGCCAATGGCCCGGATCCGCCTGGCCTTCAGATCCGCCTGCCCGCCGGCGAAATCGAGCACCTCGCCGGTCAAGGGATCCAGAAGAAGAGCATTGATGGTGAAATCGCGCCGGAGGACGTCTTTCTCCGGGTTTGTTTCGAAAGATACTCCATCGGGGTGACGGCCGTCGCGGTACTGTAGATCGCTGCGGAATGTGGCGACCTCGACTTCCGCCCCGTCCCGGTGGACGATGACTACACCGAAATGGGCTCCGACCTGACTGGCTTCCGGAAACAGACCGAGCAGCGCGTCCGGCTGCGCCGAAGTCGTGACATCGAAGTCCGAAGGCTCCCGGCCCAGAAGCAGGTCCCTCACGCAACCGCCTGTCAAATAAGCCAGGTAGCCGTTGTCCCGCAGTTTCTGCACAATTTCGGTTGCAAGCCTGGCTCCCGGCGTTGCGGCGGAGATCGACAGGCGTTTCAAAGACTTTTCCGGCTCCATGCTACTCTGATCATGCTGAGTTCCAAGTCGAATTCTTCACCAGACGGGCTGGCACAACGGGGATTTTCAGCCTGTTATCCTTTCCAAAGATAGCCAGCAGGAGTTTCTCTTGACGAATTCGGATTCTCAGCCCTCACGGTCCGCAATGACCAAAGTCGTTGTGGCGACAACGGTGATGTTGTCGTTCATTTCCTTCTGGCGCGCCGCCGCAATCGTCCTCAGCGATCTCGCTTCTTCAGCCTATTATGTCGGGGGTATTGCGGAGACGGCCATCGGCAAGTCGGCGCCGTGGTTCATCCTGGGAATCATGCTCTTCTCGTACGCAGTGCGCGCCGTGTACATCGAGAGCTGCAGCATGTTCGTGCGCGGCGGCGTTTATCGCGTCGTGCGCGAAGCCATGGGTGGAACGTACGCGAAATTTTCCGTTTCCGCGCTGTTGTTCGACTACGTCCTGACGGGCCCCATCAGCGCCGTCAGCGCCGGTCTCTATCTGGGCGGCCTCCTGAACGAATCGATCGATTATTTCCATCTTCCTTACGGACGCCTGCCCACCGAATCCTTCGCTGCCGGATTTGCGGTGCTCGTGACGCTCTATTTCTGGCGTAAAAATATCATCGGGATTCACGAATCGAGC
Organism: uncultured Solibacteraceae bacterium; assembly: GCA_964639095.1. GTDB lineage: Bacteria > Acidobacteriota > Terriglobia > Bryobacterales > Bryobacteraceae > BOG-234. The sequence continues at coordinate 1,049 of CAZXCO010000006.1, read as the reverse complement.
GAGAAGGCGCTGCGGATCATGCAGATTACGACGGTGATGGTCGTGATCCTGATCGTCTGGTGCGTTTTCACGATCTTCAAATCCGGATACCAGCCCGTTCCCTTCCCCGCACCCTCGAACCTGCACCTCGCGGACGACGCGCTTGGATGGCTGAAGGGCGCAGGCTGGACGGCGATTCCGGCGGTCGCGGTTCTCATCGGCGCCGGACACTCGCTGCTGGCCATGAGCGGAGAGGAGAGTCTTGCGCAGGTGAACCGCGAAATCGCCTCGCCGAAACTGAAGAACCTCGAACGCGCCGGATTTGTCATCTTCATTTACAGCCTGCTGTTCACGTCGCTGGTCTCCTTCTTCGCCGTGATGATGATTCCGGACGCCGACCGCGGGAAGTATCTCGACAACCTGATCGGCGGCCTCGCCATGTATCTGAGCGGGCCCTACGCCGCTCGTCTGGTCTTCCATGCCTTCGTCGTGCTGGTCGGCGTGCTGATCCTGGCCGGTGCGGTGAATACTTCGCTGATCGGCGCCAACGGCGTGATGAACCGCATCGCCGAGGACGGCGTTCTCACTGAATGGTTCCGCAAGCCGCAGAAGGTTTACGGCACCACCAGCCGCATCATCAACCTGCTCGCGGTGCTGCAGCTCGCGACCATTCTGGTCAGCCGCGGCAATATCGAGCTGCTGGGCGAGGCCTACGCTTTCGGCGTGGCGTGGAGCTTCACCTTCAATGCCCTCTCCATGCTGGTACTGCGCTACAAGATGCCGCACGGCCGCGAGTGGAAAGTGCCCCTCAACTTCAGTCTGGGCGGCAAAGAGATCCCGGTGGGCCTCGGCCTGATCACGATCATGTTGTTTCTTCTGGCCGGCATCAATGTCGTGACCAAGAAGGTCGCGACCATCTCCGGTCTGACCTTCTCCGCCGCTTTCTTCGTCATGTTCGAATCGTCGGAGCGCTTCAACCGTCGCCGCAACAAGGTCGCTGAGCATCATGTGGGCGAGGAGAAAGAGCAGTTCCGCCTCCATGCAACCGACGAGGTCACAGCCGATTCTCT
>CAZXCO010000005.1:0-7376 GCA_964639095.1 uncultured Solibacteraceae bacterium | reverse complement strand
AAGGAACCCGCCGGGCCCCTCTCGCCACTCGTTCGCAAAATGGCGCGCGAGAACAATATCGATCTCTCGAAAGTCACCGGCACCGGGGCAGGCGGCCGCATCACGAAAGAAGATCTGGAATCGTACATGAAGCAGGCGCCTGCAGCGCCCGCCCCGGCTCCTGTCTACGCGCCGGCGGCGCCAGCGCCGTCGATCCCCGCAATCCCCATCGGCCAGGCTCAGCCCACTGCAAAGACCCGCGTGGAACCGATGAGCAATATGCGGATCAAAATCGCCGAGCACATGGTGCTGTCGAAGCGCGTCTCGGCGCACGTCACCACCGTTCACCGGGTCGATATGACGCGTGTCGCGAAGATGCGGGCGAAGCACAAAGAGGATTTCGCCGCTCGCTACGGTATGTCGCTCACGTTCCTTCCGTTCGTCGCGCGCGCGACAGTGGAAGCCCTGCGAACATTCCCGATCGTGAACGCCTCGATCGACGGGAACAACATCATCTACCACAACGAAATCAATCTCGGGATTGCGGTGGCGCTCGAAAACGGCCTGATCGTTCCGGTGATCCGCAACGCGGACGAAAAGAACGTGCTGGGGCTGCAGCGCTCGATCGTCGATCTGGCTTCGCGCGCGAGGGCGCGCCAGTTGAAGCCGGATGAAATCCAGGCCGGGACGTTCTCGATTACGAATTTCGGCAGCTTCGGCAGCGTGTTCGCCACCCCCATCATCAACCAGCCGCAGGTGGCAATCCTCGGGGTGGGCACGGTGGAGAAGGTTCCGGTCGTTGTGGACGATGCGATCGCGATCCGCTCGCAGTGCTATCTGGCGCTGACTTTCGATCACCGTCTGATCGACGGCGCGCTGGGCGATCAGTTTACGGGCAAGGTGAAGTCGGTTCTCGAAAACTGGTCCGAAGAGGTTCTGTAATATCCGGCAGTTGTCCGGGGCCGGCCGAAAAGGCCGGCTTCGGGCGGCTGCCCTGCCTTCCTGTTAACGCTTCTGTCTCGCGGCGAGCTGCTTCAGATCCTCCAGCCGCATTTCCTTTTGCCCGCCCTGGAACAGCAACGCGTCGCCCCGGACGCCGATCTCGCCCGGAGTGAACGAAATTCCCGTCGCCGCCAGCCGGTTCTGATTGCTGTCTTTGTTGAGAAATTCCAGCCAGCGCCCGGGCATGAACGAAGCCCGTTCCTTTGCGCTCTCGATGAACCAGAAGCCCGAAGTGGAAAATGCGATCGCGCCGGTCTGGGGTATGACCGCGAACTGAAGCGGCTCCGAAGCGGTCGCCGCGCCCGACACCGCGACTGCCCCCTCGTGCAGCCCGGGTGAGGCGTCCTTCGCAAAGACCCGGAACGATACATCGCGGGAGGTGGACGCTCCGACTGTCACCTCCAGCTTTGCCGGTGAAAATTCCAGCCCTTCCACTTTGGGCTCCAGCAGGAACGTGCGGATCTCCGAGGCGTTATTGCGAAGGTTCACGATCAGATCGCGCCCGCTGCGCCGATTCACAGCAATCATGGGCGGGAACAAAGGAAGCGCCGAGTTCGCCGCCAGATGCACGTCGACCGCATCCGGAAAACCCAGACTGACCGGACGCAGCAGTTGCGGACGCGCATGACTCATCTGCATACCGTCTGCTTCGATTGCGAGATCCGCGTAATCGCCGCTGACAGCGCCCGCCGGAACGCGAATCTGATACGTCACCCCGGGCGCTTCCTTCCCCGGTCCCTGTTCCACCGAAAAAGCGGGCGCCGTCCGGAGCCTGGATCGCTGCGCAATCGCTTCCGATGAAAACTGTGCCGTGAGACGATTCGTCTCGCCGATCATCAACACCCGCGCACTGTCGAAGAAGGCCGTCGCGTCAGGCGGCTCGATGGCGAGCCCGATGCGGACGTGGTTTCCCGGTCCCGTGCCGGCCGGGATCTTCAGTCTGGCGCGGTCGGTGTTGTCGTCCCAGTCGAACTCCATCGGCCTGCCCCCGGCAACGAGAGGTCCGGAGGGCTCGCGCGAGAGCTGCAGGATAACCTCGCCCGCGGAAGGTGCGGAGAACTCCATCGCGAGAATGCCATTCTCGTATTCCATCGCCGTCAATTCGGCGGTCGCGTATACCAGATGGTCAGTGTTGGCGAAAGCACTGCAATCCTTGCAGAGGGGACCGGCAGTCAAGGGCACATTGACAGGCAGCCACAGAGCATCGTGCCCGGGCACTGAGACCGAGGGCACACTGATCGGGCGCCGGGCGGATGGATAGAGCACACGCAGGTCGCCGGTCCATGGCCGGGCGGATTTGTTCACGATCGAAACTACCGAGGCGCCGTTATCCCCGGTGAACTGGCGCACGCTGGGAGATACCGATCCTCTCGGGATCGGCGCCCTGGCGAGAATTCCGGCGCCGGGCGTCTCACGCAGAGATGCGAATGACTTGTTCCAGTAAGAAGACACCTGGGCGCTGCGGCGAAGCGAAATGGCGGCGGGCCGTTCTTCGCCGGTGAAACTGACCGCGCCCGGCCGGTATCCTTCCGGCCCGAGAGTCTCCTCGACATCGGTCCAGACGATCGCGGCGGTTCCGGATGCCAACAACTCCCGGGCGCGCGTCGCCGCCGCCGGGACCAGTACGGAGATTCGCACAGGCGGACCGGGCAGCGGATCCGTGAGCGGACCGCCGTGGGCGCGGCTCAGAGACTCGAGAGACGCGGGAACGGGTCCTTCCAGATCAGCCTCGATGTGCAGGCGCCGCACGATGTCGATGACTTCCGAGAGCCCGGAAGAGCTTTGCCCGGGGGGCAGGCTCACATGTGTGACGCCGATGTTCTTGAGCCAGACGAGCTCGCGTTCCCAGAGAGGTTTGGGGCAGAGATTCCAGGGATATTCGACCGATTCGACCCAGGCCGGCGAGGCTGCCGCCAGCACCACGAGAAGAATGACCGCGCGAATCACTTCCCGGCCTGTTTGCGAACCCGGTAATCCTGAACGACGGGCATCCTGATGACGCGGCACATTTCAAACAGACGCGAGCGGGCGCGCGGACCGATACGCTCAATCAGCGTGGTTTTGTAATCGACCGCGCCATCGGACTTTTTTTCATAGGTGACATAACCGGCATCCCCGTCGATGAGATTCGTCGTAACGATGGTGGCTTTATGATGGTTGCACCTCCAGGTCAGGATGGAGGTCACGGTGTCCTCGATCCAGTCCTTCGCGCGGTTGTTTCCCAGATCGTCAATCAGGAGGATCTCGGCTTCCATGGCTTTCCGGTAGGCTTCGCGGTCCGCAGCGTCCGAGGTGGGATTATATCCGGCGCGAATACTGTCGAGCAGATGCTGGTAGTCGAAGAAGAGGCCCTCATGCCCTTTTGCGATCAGAGCGCGCAGCGCGGCCACGGCGAGATGAGTTTTTCCAGTGCCCGTATCTCCCATGAGCAGAAGCCCGGGTTCCTTTCCGGCGGGGAAAGTGCGGGTATACCCGCGAACCTCCAGAAAGATTCTCTGCATGGCCGGAAACTCAACCGGATTGTCGCGGGGTAGCGAGAAATTGTCGAAGGAAGCGTTCCGGTAAAGCGGAGGGATGCCGGCCTCGCTTTCGAGGCTGGCGGCGCGTTGCGCCTTCACGCACTCGCAACGGACAGCCCCGGAAACTTCTTCCCGTTCAACGATCTTCCATCCAGTCCCGTTGCAATCGGGACAAACTGCTGCAGCAGGCATGGCGTCTTCTCATTATCGCGCCTGAGCAGGCAGGGAAAAGCGAAAGCGGAAGCCGCCGTGGCAGGAGACGGCTTCCGCGGATGGTCAAACCGATCGGCGCGAGAAGAGTGTCACCAGCCACAAGACGAGGAACACGATAAACAGGATCTTGGCGATGCTGGCCGCCGCGCCGGCAATCCCGAAAAACCCCAAAGCCCCTGCGATCAATGCGATGATGAGAAAAACCAAAGTCCAGTGCAACATTCTTGTCGCCTCCTGTTTATGGTCTAGCAATTCATCCGCCAATGGATGTTGCTCTCCGGAACGCGCTATTTCAGTGTAAGATCGCCCGCGAGGAGTTTCGCTCGAAGCCGGTAGCGGCCCGTTGTGCGGTCCTGATTGAAGCTGCGAAAGAGACCGCTCTTGTAAACGGCAAATGGCGCCGCGTTCAGATCGCCGGCGAGCACGGATGCTTCGACGTGGCGGTACGCGGAAGGATCGCCGACATCGATCGTCAGGTCGCCGGCGTTCAATCGGATGTCCTTGTCGCCGGTCACGCCGAGCACGGTGAAGTCGCCTGCGGGGCAGCGGACCACCAGATTCGTCCGCCGCGGGATCTCGATGCGGAACCGGACGTCTTTGTGCGGCCCCCCTCGAGTCGTGAGATGATTGGCGGCAAAACGGATCCTGATGCCGTCGCCTGTATTCTCAGTGGCATTGCCGCCGGCCACCTGGCAGAAGACCCGGATCACCGGGCGATCGGTTCCCGAGATCATGACGTCGCCTGCACGGAGATCCATGACGATCTCACGCGCTTCCGCCGCCGGAGATTCGAACGGACCGGGGCAAACACCAGACGCCCAGGCCGGGAAGCCAAACGGCAGGGCAAGCAGCAGCAAAACCGGAACGCGCATCCTGAGAAGCTATACGAGCGGACGGGTTCCGGAGTTCGCAATCTTCGTGCTAGACTTTGGTGCCCTTCAACGCGGAGCTGACGGCCGCATTCATCATGTTCTCGGCCAGCTTGCGCGTGATTTCATTCAGAACGTCGATCTTCGCGCGGATTGCGTGATGATCGTCGCCGGCCATGACCGTCTGGAGTTCGCGCACGGCCGCGTTGATTTCGCTCCGCTCGCCCTCGTTCAGCGCCTCCCACGCGTCGTTGCGCTTTGCCTTCTCGACGGCTCTTAGAATCGTTTCCGCATCCACGCGCGCGACGGCGACCTGAGCGGCCCGCAAATCTTCCTCGCCATGCGCGATCGCCTCGTCGATCATGGCCTCCGTCTGCTCGAGCGTCAGACCGTAAGAGGGCTGCACGTCGATCGACTGTTCCCTGCCCGTACGGGCGTCGCGCGCGGTGACGTTCAGGATGCCGTTGGCGTCGATCAGAAAGCGGACTTCAATGCGAGGCAGGCCGGCCGGCATCGGCTCGATGTCCTTCAGATCAAAGCGCAGCAGGCTGCGGCAATCCTTCGCGAGTTCGCGTTCTCCCTGCACCACGTGGATCAGAACGTTGGTCTGGCCGTCTACGCCGGTCGTGAAGCTTTCGCTCGCGCTGGCGGGAATGGTCGAATTGCGATGAATGATCTTCGACACCACGCCGCCGGCGGTCTCAATGCCCAGCGAGAGAGGCGTCACATCGAGCAGAAGCTGGTTTTCGACGGCGCCCGCAAGAATCCCGGCCTGAACAGCGGCCCCCAGCGCGACCACTTCGTCCGGATTCAGTTCCGTATGCGGCTTGGCGCGGAACAGGACCTCGACCGCACTGCGCACCATCGGAATGCGTGTGGACCCGCCGACCAGCACAACTTCGTCGATCTGCTCCGGGCCCACGCCGGCGTCTTTCATGCAATCGCGGCACGGCGCAATGGTGCGATCGACGATGTCCTGAATCAGACTTTCGAACAGCTCGCGCGTGATCTCGCGGCGGTAAGTCCTGCCCTCCCACGTGAATTCGATACTGGTCGCCGGGAAGGACGACAGGGACTCCTTGGCCCGAATGACTTCCCGGCGCAGAGTCTGAACCGCCTCCCCGCGATGGGACAGGTCTTCACCCCATTCCGATTGCAGATCTTCGAGCGCGATGCGAAGCAGCCGGTTGTCGATATCGTCGCCCCCGAGATGCGTGTCGCCGTTCGTTGCAAGCACCTCGAAGATGCCTTCGTGGAGCTTGAGTATTGAAATATCGAACGTGCCCCCGCCGAGATCGTAAACGGCGATGATTCCCTCCTGCCGCTTGTCGAGTCCGTAGGCAAGCGCTGCCGCCGTAGGCTCATTCACCAGGCGGAGAACGTCGAGACCCGCGATTCGTCCGGCATCGCGCGTAGCCTGCCGCTGGGCGTCGTTGAAGTATGCCGGAACCGTAATGACGGCTTTCGTGACGGGGGCCTGGAGTGCGGCCTCGGCGTTCTTCTTCAGTTGCCGGAGAATGAACGCGGAGATTTCCGGCGGCGTGAATGTCCGCTCGCCCAACTGAACCCGGATGATCGATTCGCTGTCGGGTGCGATATGGAACGGGAAAAGCCGGAGTTCCTCCTGAACGTCCGCAATGCCGCGGCCCATCAGGCGTTTTACAGAGTAAATCGTACGGTCGGGATGATCGATCAGTTCCTGCCGCGCGCGATTGCCGACAATGATTTCCCCGGACGGAGAAAGGGAAACGACGCTCGGGACCAGTTTGCCGTCTTCTCCGGCGATGACCTCGGGCCGGGTCATGTTCATCCAGGCGACCAGACTGTTGGTGGTGCCGAGGTCGATCCCGACGACTTTGTCGTTCTCAAATTCGATCTGGAACATGGGTCTGGGCTATTAAGTTTGTGATGTATTTGCGTCGATTCAGAAGGCCCCGCACGGCTACGAGCGCCTCGCGATTTCCGGTTGCATCCCACTCGCCAAAGCTCTGCTGCAACCCGGCATCGATTTCGTCCCGCATGCCTTCGAAGCGCCGGCGTGCGGATTCGAGCTGAGGCAGAGCGTCGGTGTCGCCGTGACGGACCTCCTCGAGCGCCATGTTCAATTCAAAGACCTCTTCGAGCAGTTCGGGAGGAACGTCTTTGTTCGTCTGTCCGGTGTTATCGAAGCCCTCGAGCTTCAGCAGATATTCGGCGCGAGCCACAGGATCGCGCAGCGTCCGGTACGCGTCGTTGAGGACCGCCGTCGCCTCCTCGGCCTGCGCGCGCTCCGCCGGGCTCTTGCGCGAGTGCAGATCGGGATGGAGTTGACGGCTCAGCGCATAGAACCGCTTTTCCAGGTCCCGGGAGTCAATGACGAGCGCCTTCGGAAGGTCGAAGGTCTCGAAATAGTTCCGCGGCATTCAGGCCGAAAAGGACGTTCCGCAGCCGCAGCTCTTCTTCGCATTCGGGTTCTCGAAAACGAAGCCTGACTGCATGAGGGTTTCCTTGTAATCGAGCGTCATGCCGTGCAGATAACGGAGGCTCTTCGGGTCGATGAAAATCTGCACGCCGTCGAAGTCGTAGATCTTGTCGGTGGGGCGGGACCGGGTGTCGAATTTGAACTGGTAGCTCAGGCCGGAACATCCGCCTCCGAGCACGCCGAGACGCAGCCCGGCGTTTTCGAGGTCGCTCACGCCCATTTTGACGAACGTCTGACGGATCTTCTGAACCGCTTTGGGCGTAACGGAGATTTCGGGTTCGACAGCAACAGACATCTCAGGCAACCGTCTGGGAGGCCGGAGCGCGCTTCGCC
>CAZXCO010000004.1:0-5510 GCA_964639095.1 uncultured Solibacteraceae bacterium | reverse complement strand
GTCGCGCGCCCGGTTTCCATGATCACGGGCGAAGACATGGAGATCGAGGCCGGACCGAACTGGGACGACGACTTGAGCGGTTCGCCAATCTACGCGGCGAACGACCCCAACCTGCACGTTCTGAACGAAGAGGAAAAGCGCCGGTTCTTCGAATTGCAGCAGCTCGTCTACTTCTACCTGCCGCGCATCTGCAATCATTGCCTCAACCCAAGCTGCGTGGCAGCGTGCCCCTCGGGCGCAATTTACAAGCGAGGTGAGGACGGCATCGTTCTGGTCAGCCAGGAAAAATGCCAAGGCTGGCGCATGTGCGTTTCAGGCTGTCCCTATAAGAAGGTCTATTTCAACTGGGAGAGCGGCAAGGCGGAGAAGTGCATCCTCTGCTATCCCCGGATCGAAACAGGACAAGCTCCGGCGTGCATGCATTCCTGCGTGGGGAAGATTCGCTATCTGGGCGTACTGCTTTACGATGCTGATCGCATTGAGGAGACTGCATCCAGGCCCGATTCCGAACTGGTGGACGCACAGCGCGATCTGATCCTTGATCCTTTCGACGCGGAAGTGATACGGGCAGCGGAAAAGAACGGTGTAGATTTGAAAGTCCTTGAGGCGGCGCGGAAGTCGCCCGTATACAAATACGTGAAGGAGTGGCGTATGGCCCTGCCGCTACATCCCGAGTGGCGCACTTTGCCGATGCTGTTTTACGTTCCACCGCTGCTTCCCGTAACAGCCACGCTGAGTCAGCAAGGCCGGTATGAGCTTGAAACCGATTTCTTCAGTTCGCTCGAAAGTGCACGTCTGCCCATCCGATACATGGCCAGCCTGTTTTCAGCAGGCGATGAATCCCCGGTGATCGCGGCGTATCGCAAACTGCTCGGAGTGCGGATCTACAAACGCGCCCGGACCGTAGGCGATATCCCGATGGAAACGGCGGACCGCGCGATGACAGAAGCGCAGCTCACTCCGGAGCAGATCGAAGACATCTATCACCTGACGGCGCTGGCTGGTTTTGACGAGCGGATGGTCATTCCGCCCGCACTGCGCGAGCAGGCCATCGAACTGGGCGTCGACACTCAGGCTTATCAGGAGGAACGTGGCGCGGGCTTCCTGCGTTGGCCGGAGCGAGGTTTATAAGAGATGCTTCTGTACTCCCTATTCGCTGAGATCCTCGGCTATCCTGCACGTCCGATTACGCGGGCTGTCGCCGGCTGTGCGGCTCAGCTTGCGGTCGAATGCCGGGAGGCTTCGATCCACCTGGCCGAGTTCGAAACTGCAACTGCGGGAATGAACCCCGGCCAGCTTCAGGAAAGCTACATCAATGCTTTCGACCTCCGGCCGGATTGCACGCCCAATCTGGGGTATCACTTGTTTGGCGACGATGGACGGCGCGGGTTGTTCCTGGCCGAACTCAAGGGCCGTATTGAATCGGCCGGCATTGCTTCGGGCAGCGAGCTGCCGGATCATATCAGCGTCTTACTTCGCTACATGCACCAGGATGAGCAGGAATGCCGCATTCTCATCGAGGATTGTGTGCTGCCGGCAGTTTCGCGGATGGCCGAAGTCCTCGATTCGAGCGACAACCCGTACAGACACGCCCTGCACGCGCTGCTAACGCTGCTCCAGCAGCAAAATGAAGCACCGAGTGAGATGGCCGAGGGCGCGAAGGTTTGAACGATGGACGGCGTCTTTTTCATCGCGCTTCCTTATCTTGCAATTATCCTCGCGATGGGCGTGGGTGCCTATCGCTATCTCACTAACCGCTACACTTGGTCGAGCCTCTCCTCACAAATTCTCGAAAATCGGAAGCTGTTTTGGGGTTCAGTGCCCTGGCATTACGGCATCACCTTGATCCTCCTTGCCCATCTGTTTGCTGCATTCCTGCCAGGCGTGACCGCATGGCTGCTCGGGGGTGATATCCGGCGATTCGTGCTCGAATTGACCGGAATGGGCCTGGGCTTTTACACCCTCTTCGGATTGATCGTGTTGATCGCGCGCCGTCTTGCTCCCAGATCGCTCGCGCAAGCCACCACGACCTATATGGATGGCGTGCTTCTGTTCGCCTTGCTGATACAAGTGGCAAGCGGAGTGGGGGTTGCCGTTTTCAATCGCTGGGGCGGGGCATGGTATGTGCATACGGCGGTGCCGTGGTTCTGGTCGCTCGTCGCCCTGCACCCGGACCCGAGCACCGTCGCCTCGCTCCCTGCGCTGCCGAAGCTGCATTTTGTGATGGGATTCGTGGTCATCCTCCTGTTTCCGTTCAGTCGTCTTGTGCACCTGATCATGTTCCCGATTTACTATTTGTGGCGGCCGCGCCAGGTTGTGATCTGGAATCGCGCGCCGGGCCGTGCCGCTAGCCACCCTGGGAGGATTGCCTGATGGCCGGGCACATCAGATTGGAAGCTCATAAACAAGAACGCGAGGGCAGCGAGCGGCGGCAATTCCTGACGCGCTTAAGCGTCATTCTAGGCTCGCTCGGTGCGGCCTTGGCCGCGATCCCCAGCGTGGGCTTCCTGCTCGGCCTGCGAAAGACGCCTCAAATCTGGCGCACTGTCGGCAAGGTTGACGACTTCGGGATTGGATCCACTGTGAACGTTGCGTTTCAGGAGTCCTCGCCACTGCCCTGGTCCGGCGTAACTGCCCAGACCGCAGCCTGGCTGCGCCGCACCTCCGATCAGCAATTCATCGCGTTTTCGATGAACTGCACACATCTGGGCTGCCCGGTTCGCTGGCTGCCGGACGCGAATCTCTTCATGTGCCCCTGCCACGGCGGCGTTTTTTACGCCGATGGACAGGTAGCCTCTGGACCACCGCCGAAACCGCTGAATCAATACCCAGTGCGCGTTCAAGACGGCGAAGTGCAGATTTTGACGAGCCCCGTGCCGATCGCTTAGACGAAGAGCGCTATGCGAATTCTGACCCGCGTGTGGAGGTGGTTCGACGACATCACCGGCATTTCCGCCCTGTTGGGGCCGCTGTTCAGCCATCCTGTTCCACGCGCCCGAAAGTCAGCATGGTTCTATGTCCTTGGCAGCGCCACTCTGATCGCATTCCTGATCCAGATCGTCACGGGCATCGCACTCGCCAGCGGCTACGTGCCATCCTCCGGTCAAGCCTACGATTCGCTCATGTTCATCACCGGCACGCCCTTCGGCCGAATCGTCCGCGCCATTCACGCCTTCGGCGCCGATGCCATGATCGTCCTGATCGGACTGCATACGATTCGCGTTTATCTGATGGCGGCGTACAAATATCCGCGCCAGATGAACTGGCTGACCGGGGTCGGCCTCCTGTTGTTCACCCTGCTGATGGCCTTCACCGGCCAACTGCTGCGATGGGATCAGACCGGCTTCTGGTCTGTTGTGATTGCAGCGGAACAAGCGGGACGAACACCGGTTATCGGAAACTGGCTGGGCCATTTCATTCTCGCCGGAGACACGGTCCAGGGCGCCACGCTAAGCCGCTTTTTTGCCGCGCATGTCTTTTTCATTCCGGCGCTCATTTTTCTGTTCGTCGGATTCCACCTCTACCTGGTCATGCATAACGGGATCTCCGAGCCACCTAAAGCCGGTCGCCCCGTGGATCCCAAAAGTTACCGCTCCTGGTATCATCTGCTGCTGGCGCATGAGGGCGAGCCTTTCTGGCCCAACGCGGCATGGCGCGATGTTGTTTTTGCGTTTCTGGTAATCCTGACCGTCATTGCACTGGCACTGATTGTCGGTCCTCCGGAATTGGGCAGGCCGCCCGATCCGACGATCATTCAGGCCTCGCCGCGGCCGGAGTGGTACTTCCTCTGGTATTACGCGCTGCTCTCGGTCATTCCGCGATGGTCGGAAGACTGGGTGATCATACTCGGACCGGCCCTGTTCGGCGCAACATTGATTCTGCTGCCGCTGGTCGCCGGCAAAGGCGAGCGTAGCCCGATCCGGCGGCCATGGTCGTTCGCCGTGGTGGCGTTCACGGTGTTCATGATTTCGTACTTCGGGTATATCGGGCACGTGGCGCCATGGTCGCCGCGGATGGACGCGGCAATACTGCCCGCCCAGGTCATCGGAGCGACTGAAGGGCCTATCACTGAAGGCGCCAGGGTGTTCCATGACAAAGGTTGCGAGTTCTGTCACACCATCGCTGGCTATGGAGGCGTGCGCGGTCCGGACCTGACCTACGCGGGCGATACCATGACACCGGCGCAGATGACGACACGTATCTACAGCGGCGCCACCAACATGCCCTCCTATAACGGCAATCTGACAGCGGACCAGCTTACGGCGCTGCTGGCGTTCTTGAGTTCCCGGCATCGTCAGCCCGTGCTTCCTCTCCCGGTGGTTCAACAGCAAGGGTCAGGCAAATGAGTGAGGCCAGCCAGTCTTCGGACATCTGGGATGACAAGCTTCTGAGCGATCTCATCAATCACATCGTGGAAACGCATCATGCTTTCTGCCGGCAAGAAGTCGCGAGGTTGAATTTGCTTTTCAAAGAGGCGATTGCAGGCCATGGCAAAGATCTTCCGGAGTTGAAGAGGCTGGAGGCACTCTTCGCGAAGATGGCTAAAGATCTTCAGATGCACCTGGTAAAAGAGGAGCAAACGCTCTTTCCGTATATCGCCCGAGTGGAAGAGGCGGTGCAGCAGAATGCCCCGGTTTCCTGGCCCGCATTTGGCACGGTGGAGAACCCGATTCGGATGATGGTGATGGAGCACGACCAGACGGGTGACGAACTCAGCCAGATCCGCCGCCTGAGCAACAACTACGCGCCTCCACCTGGCGCGACAGAGTCACTCGCGGCGCTCTACGATGGTCTCCGAACTTTCGATCTTGACATGGCCGCACACATTCATGCAGAGGATGGTCTCCTCTTTCCGCGGGCGATCGCTATTGAGGAGCAGGCATGCACCCGAAAGGAACCCGTGTGACTTCAGTCACTGCCCCTCTTTTTGTGCTCAGCTAGCCTTAAAGCAGGGAGCTCTGGATTGAAGTGGCATACGTAATCGCGGAACCCTGCATCGGGGTCAAAGATACAGCATGTGTGGATGCGTGCCCTGTCGATTGCATTCATCCTCGGAAAGATGAGGCGGACTTCAACGAAGCGACGCAGCTTTATATCGATCCGGTGGAGTGCATCGATTGCGGTGCCTGCGTCCCCGTTTGTCCGGTCTCTGCAATTTTCGCTCTGGACGATCTTCCTGGGAGGTGGGCCGAATACGCTCAAATCAACGCCTATCATTTCGCCCGGGAGACAAAATAGCCATGCCCATTTCAATCGGTGCTTCGGAGAACACGTTTGCTAACCCGATCGGGCTCCTTTCGGATTGTCATCGGCGGATCGAACGGTTCCTCCAGGCGCTGCTCGCAGTCGCGACGCAGGCCGGGGGCGGTTCTCTCGATGCGGAACACCGCCGCGCGCTTGAAGTAGCTCAAATATTTTCGGGAGGCGGCGCCAAAGCACACCGCGGATGAAGAAGAAGACCTCTTCCCCATGCTGCGAGACGTGGCAAACCCTCGCGTTTCGGCAGTTCT
>CAZXCO010000003.1:0-3215 GCA_964639095.1 uncultured Solibacteraceae bacterium | reverse complement strand
ACCAGAATGAGTACGCGTATTCCGGCAACCTTCTGCGACTGAACTTCGCGGAGAAACGAGGGGCGCTGGATTTCGATGCCGAAATCGCCGTTCCCTTTCTGCTTGCTCTGCCGGACAAGGCGACGGCCCCGGCGCCCCTGGGAGCGCTCGGGCTCGGACCCGCATATTATTCCGCCAACGACAACAGCCAGTACGCGGCCATGGCGTTCGCGAAGCAGCTTTACGGGCGCTATCATTTCGGCGAAAAGAATTCCGGGAGCCTGCAGGCCGGACGTTTCGAATTCAACGATGGAACCGAGCTCGCGCCCCGGAACGCGACGCTCGCAACGCTCAAGCGCGACCGCATCAGCCAGCGCCTCATCGGAACCTTCGGCTTCTCCGACGTGGGGCGCAGCTTCGATGGCGTCCGCTATTCCTGGACGCAGCCGGCTTCCGATTTCACGTTCGTCGCCGCGACACCGACACGCGGCGTTTTTCAGACCGACGGCTGGGGATGGAATCGCATCGGTTTCGCCTACGCGGCATTTACGAAAGAGTGGGGACACGGCAGCCACGCCGCCGACACGCGCTTTTTCGCCATCGACTACGATGATTTCCGCCACATTCTGAAGACTGACAATCGCCCGGCTGCCATCCGGCAGGCTGACACGGAAAACATCCATCTGCAGACCTGGGGGGCGCACAGCCTGCACGCGTTCACCACAAAGAGCGGAACCGTTGACGCCCTCGGCTGGGCGGTTTTTCAAACAGGGCGATGGGGAACGGAAACCCAGCGCGCCTGGGCGCTCGATGTGGAGGGCGGTTTTCAGCCGGCAATCCTTCCCGCAGTCCGGCCATGGATTCGCGGCGGCTACACGATCGGTTCCGGTGACGGCAATCCGAACGACAGCCGCCACGAGACATTCTTCCAGATTCTGCCGACGCCTCGGCCATACGCACGCTTTCCCTTCTTCAACATGATGAACACGGAAGACGCATTCGGAGCCCTGATCCTGCGGCCTCACGCAAAAGTCACGACGTCGAGCGAATTTCACTCCCTGCGTCTGGCGAACGCCGGCGACCTGTGGTATTCCGGAGGCGGCGCCTTTCAACCCTGGACATTCGGCTACAGCGGCCGCGCCGTCCCGGGCCGTCGGGCGCTGGGTAATCTCTACGACACCAGCGTGGAGTACCGGGCAAACCGCCGCGCCGTTTTTACGGCGTACCTCGGGTACACGCAGGGTCTTTCAATAATGCAGCAGATTTATCCGGCCGGGAAGGACGGGTGGTTCGGATATCTCGAAGCACTGTGGCGAATCTGACGGAGCCGCCGCCGAATCAGAAAATCATGCCGTTTGGAGGGCTCAGGGTTCTCAGCCTGGAGAGCCGGCGCGCAAAAGAGATGGACATGCTCATCCGCCGCGAAGGGGGCGACCCGTTCGTGGCGCCGTCGGTCGAGGAACGCCCATTCGAGGATCATCGAGAAGCCCGGGATTTCATTCACCGTCTGGATGCCGGTGAGTTCGATCTGGTGGTGTTCATGACGGGGGCGGGGCTCGCGTTCCTGCGTGATTTTGCCGCTGCGGATTCCACGCTCCCGAAACTTGCCGCCGGCCTTCGACGCACATTCATCGTCGCTCGCGGCCCGAAACCCGTGCCCATGCTGCATGAAATGGGCGCACGGGCCCAGGTGGTCGTCCCGGAGCCGAATACCTGGAGAGAGGTGGTGCAGGCGGTCGCGTCGCGTGCCGAGCGCCGGGTGGCGGTGCAGGAGTATGGACGCCCCAATGGCGAAATGAATGCCGCGCTCGAAGCTCTGGGGGCACGGGTCACTTCGATCCCCGTCTATCGCTGGACCCTGCCTTCCGACACGGGACCGCTGCGCGAGGCGGAGCGCCGTCTGGCGACCCGCGAGATCGATGTGGCGCTGTTTACCTCTTCGATTCAGCTCGATCATCTCTTCCGCATCGCCGCGGAGCGGGGCAGCCTGCCCGAAGTGCGAAGCGCTCTTCTCGAATATGCGGCCGTTGCGGCCATCGGACCCATCATGATCGAGGCTCTTCGGGCGGAGGGCCTCGCCGCCGATATCGTGCCTGTGCACCCGAAAATGGCGGCGCTGGTCAAGGCGGCGTCGCAACAGGCAACGGAAGTGCTGGCGCGCAAGCGCGCCCTGACTGCCACGCGCCGGTGGCCGGCTGCATCGAACGAATGAGTTACGCTGGAGTTCGTGGAACCACTCGACCTGAGAGAAAAAGGCGGCATGCGTGCCGGCCAGCAGCAGACATCGGATCGCCGGCTCTTCATGCAACTCCTGGCGTGGGGCGATGCCGACGATACCGGAAATCTGGCGGACGTCCTCGACGCCTCCGGCATGGAGGGCGTTCTTTATGAAGATGTCAACGATCCTCGCGGCGTCGGGCTGCTGACCTGGAGCGAATCGCCGGACTTCTTCGTGCAGACGCTGCGCCCCTTTCTCCGCCACAGCGCGTTTCACGGCCTGGCCTTCAAGCCCGACTACACCATGACGGGGCGCACTTATTCCATCGGCTACGAACCCAACCTGCTGGACTGGCTGCTGGACCGGCCGCGCAAAGTGGTGACGGATTCCGAATGGACGTGGCACGTCTGGTATCCCCTGCGGCGCAAGGGTGAGTTCAACTCCATCCCGGCCGAAGAACAGATGACCATCCTGCGCGAGCACGGCAAAATCGGGCACGGCTTCGGCGACGCCGGTCTGGCCCATGACATCCGCCTCGCCTGTTTCGGAATGGACCAATACGACAACGACTTCGTGATCGGTCTGATCGGCAAAGAGCTGTTTCCGCTTTCGGCCTGCGTGCAGGCGATGCGCAAAACGCAGCAGACCTCGAATCATATGCAGGCGATGGGGCCGTTCTTCGTGGGCAAGGCCGTCTGGCAGAAGCGGCACTAGCGTTTTTCACCTTCGGCGTTTTTATCCAGGCTGCCTTTTATCCAGCCGCTTGTATCCAGCCGCCGGCGCTTCACCGCCGCGCGCTGAAGAATTTCTGCAGCAAGGCCGTCGCCTCCGCCCCCAGAACGCCCTCGACGATCTCGACCCGGTGGTTCAGGAGGGGCGAATCGGCGATCCGGAACTTGCTGCGCACGCCACCGAACCGCAGGTCGCGCGCGCCGAAAACCAGGGTGCGGATCCGCGCCGCCACCAGCGCGCCGGCGCACATCGCGCACGGTTCGAGCGTGCACTAGAGCGTTGCGTT
>CAZXCO010000002.1:0-3138 GCA_964639095.1 uncultured Solibacteraceae bacterium | reverse complement strand
AATTTAAATGAAAATGCGCGGAATTAACAATAAAAAAGACATCCGCGTTATAGTCCTCAGAGTACTCTTAAGTCCCAAGCCGGGTCTGGCGCGTTACTTCGACAACATTGGCCGTAAGTACTTCATAACATTGGCCGCAACAATTCTGGCGCCGGCTGCGGTGGGATGAATACCGTCGGGCTGAGTCAGGTCGGGATGCCCGCCAACGCCCTCGAGGAGAAAAGGAATCCGGGGCAGTTTGTAATTCGCAGCCGCGTCGACATACATCTTTTCAAAGGACCGGATGTAGTCCGGCCCGTAGTTGCGCGGGAGAGTCATCCCAGCGAGCAGGATCCGGGAGCCGGATTTCCGCAGGGTCTCGATCATGGTGTCGAGATTCTTCTCAGCCGCCGACACCGGCAGCCCTCGCAGCCCGTCGTTGCCGCCGAATTCCAGAATCACGATGGCCGGATGGGCGGAGAGAACAGCGGGCAGACGCTCCACTCCGTCGGTCGTCGTGTCGCCGCTCACGCCGAAGTTGACGACCCGGTAATCGTAGCCGGCGTCATCGATTAATCGCTGCAGGTCATCGGGATAGCTCTTGCCCGGCTCCAGTCCGTATCCGGCGGATAAACTATCGCCGAACGCGGCGACGACC
This sequence comes from uncultured Solibacteraceae bacterium, assembly GCA_964639095.1. Classification (GTDB taxonomy): domain Bacteria; phylum Acidobacteriota; class Terriglobia; order Bryobacterales; family Bryobacteraceae; genus BOG-234. Next base: position 2,501 of record CAZXCO010000002.1, on the reverse strand, counting down.
GGCCGCGTATCCTGAGTGGGCGCGGTATGGACCTGAGCGGTGGCAGGCTGGCTTGATGGAGCCGGCGCCGGAGGGGTTTCGGAAGACGCCTGCACCGGAGCCGGATTCCGTGCCTCAGCCTGCGGCCGGCTGTTCCCGCTTCCGCATCCGGCCAATGTAACGCCAAGAACGATGGCGAGCATCCATTGGAATGACACTGCCATAATCATGACAGACGCGCCGGGAGGATTCCGAATTTCACCTTCGATCATTGAAGTCGTCCGGCTGACGCGCACGATCGAGACGCCGGCCCATAAAGTTGAGATTCTGCGAGGCATCGATCTCCAGGTGCCGCGCGGCCAGTTCGTCGCCATTATGGGACCTTCGGGCAGTGGAAAGAGCACGCTGCTTGGGCTGCTCGCCGGTCTGGACAATGCCACCAGCGGTAGCATTCTGCTGGACGGTGAGGAGATTACGGGCCTCGCCGAAGACCGCATGGCGGAAGTACGCGGCCGCAAGATCGGGTTCGTTTTTCAATCTTTTCAGTTGATTCCGACGCTGACGGCGGAGGAGAACGTGCTGCTGCCGGCCGAACTGGCAGGCGCGGGCCCCGAAGCGGAAACGCGCGCCCGGGAACTGCTCACGCGAGTCGGACTGGCCGGCCGCATGGACCACTATCCGGTACAACTCTCCGGCGGCGAACAGCAGAGAGTGGCGCTGGCGCGGGCGTTCGTCACGCAGCCCCCAATCCTGCTGGCTGACGAGCCTACAGGCAATCTGGACGGCAGAACCGGCGAACAGGTACTGGCATTACTACTGGAACTGAACCGGCGCGAAGGCGCGACGCTGGTGATGGTGACCCACGACGCTGCCCTCGCGGCGCATGCGGACCGTGTGATTACGTTGCGCGACGGGCTCATCGTCAGCGACGTTTTAAACGACCCCGGAAAGGGCGACACCGCCGGCGAGCGCGGTCTGCCCGTCGAACGGGCGGCCCGCTGAACGCATGGCCCGACCACGCCCCATCCGCACGGCAGCCAAAATCGCCTGGCGGGAGACGCGTGCATCGTCGGGGCGCTTTCTCTTCGTAATTCTCGCCGTCGCGGCCGGCGTGGGCGCGCTCACGGGCGTCCGCGGTTTCTCCCGCGCTTTTCATTCGATGCTGCAGCGCGATGCGCGGACCTTTATGGCCGCCGATCTGACGGTGCGCACGTTTCAGTTGCCGACGGCGCCGCAGACGAACGAGATGAACGTGCTCGGGAAGCGCGGCATCGAGCGCACCCGGATTACCGAAACGCTCACGATGGCTTCGCCGCCCGGCGGCGGCGCGCCGCTGCTGATTTCGGTCAAGGCGGTCGATCCGGCCGTCTATCCCTTCTACGGCTCCCTGACCTTCAATCCGCCGATGGAGCCACGGACCGCCCTGCAGCCCGATACCGTGGCGGTTGCGGACGGAGTCCTCCTGCGCCTGAATGCGCATGTTGGCGACACCATCCGTATCGGCGGCCAGCCCTTTCGGATCAGCGCCGAAGTGACCAATGAGCCCGATCGCATGACGGGCAGCCTCAACGTGGGTCCACGCGTGATGATCTCGCGTGCCGGCCTGGCTCGCACTGGCCTGCTCATTGCCGGCAGCCGCGCGGCCGAACGCTTCCTGTTCAAGGTGCCGCTCGCGATCCCGATCAAAGACGTTCGCGACGACCTGCGCAGCGTGTTTCGCGAAGGGTTGATCGCTGATTACAGCGAAGCGCACCCGCTCATTGAACAGGGCCTGCGGCAATCGACGATCTTTCTCTCGCTCGTCAGTCTGATCGCCCTTGTGATCGGAGCGCTCGGCGTTGCTACGGCGATCCAGGCGCACCTGCAGCAGAAGATGGATTCCATCGCCATCATGAAGTGCCTCGGGGCGAAATCGGCTCAGGTGCTGCGGATCTATCTGCTGCAGACTGTCGGGCTCGGTCTGGCGGGCAGTGTGGTGGGGATCGCGCTCGGCAGCCTGGTCCAGATGGCGTTCCCGTTGTTTCTGGCCCGCTACTTTCATGTTTCTCTGACGCAGCACTTCGATCCTCTCTCGGCTGTCCAGGGTTTGGCCGTGGGTCTGCTGATCGTGCTGCTCTTTACCGCTCCGCCGCTTCTCGGGATACGCGACATTCGCCCGGCGGCGATCTTCCGCCGTGAAATGGCTGCGCCGGCGGCAGAGTGGAGAGCGCGATGGAAGCGCGCCGGGGCTTCCACTGTTTCGGCCGTTCTGATTCTCGCCTTCGTGGGCCTGATCGCCGCATGGCTCAGCGACAGCGCGCGCACCGGCATCTACTTCGCGATTGCGGTGGCCGCGGGACTTGCTTCGCTGGCGCTGGTCGCCTGGGTTCTGCTGCGCGGCCTGCGCTGGGTGAGCCGGCATCTGCCGCGGCGCGCGGGTCCGGTGGTGCGGCAGGGAATCGCCAATCTCTATCGTCCGGGAAATCACGCAGGCGCGGCCGTGATGGCGCTGGGCGTGGGCGTCATGTTCACCGTGACGGTCT
>CAZXCO010000001.1:0-11056 GCA_964639095.1 uncultured Solibacteraceae bacterium | reverse complement strand
ACATCCTGATTGTTGTTTGCACTGTTCCACAGGCTTCCAATCACTACCGGCAGATTCGGATCGCCGTCTTCGAATGCCACGAGCACTTCGTCACCCACCTCAGGCAGAAACAGAATGCCGCGGCCCGCGCCCGCGCTGGGACTGATTGTACGAATCCAGTCGGTGGGCTGGTCGGACCAGATATATTGAACTTTCAGACGACCCATGTGGTTCGGATCCTGATTACTGACGACGCGCGCGACAACGACTCCGAGAAACGCCGACTGACAACAATGGCGCCCGGTCTGACCGTTGCCGAGGGAAATTGGTACGGGTGCAACGGCGACGCCCTCGTGACGCAGCGGTGTTCGCGGATCGTTGAACGAAACAGAGCCCCTCTGGTTCTCGACCCAGGGCCCGGTGGGATAAAGGCCCGGCCGATCCGGCACCTCCCAGATACGTGCCGGCGGAACCGCCCTGGGACTCTCCGCATTGATCCATTTCGATGAAAGCGTGGCGACGAAAAGGTTCTTGTAGCCAATGGCCTGGGTCCAGGTGTGCACAGCCTGGATGACGCCGCAGGAGCTGTTGCCTTCTCCCAGGCCCCCGATCTGCATCAGGTTCCCGACGGCAACGCGCGGCTCGCCGCTGACCCCTACCACATAAGCATTCGACAGATTGCGAATTGTCTCGAGCTTCAGACGATCCTCAAACCCGGTCTGGTCAGTGCTGTGACTCTGCCTGTACAATCCGCCGGACGGCAGAGAACTCTGCGAAGCCGACAAAACCGCGTTCGTCATGGCAGTCGATGTGAGGAACTCGGGCTGTGCTGTCACAGCGCGGAGAGTTCCGCTCACCGTTACGGATGGATCATAGTAAGTTCCTGTGGAAGCGGGCGAACCGAGGCGCCCCACGGTGGAGTAGTGGGCAAGCCGGTCGGCCCATTCAACCGGATGGCCCGCATCAAACGTATCGCGAATTTCGATGCCGCTCGCCGTCGTACGTATCCACGCCCCGCGTTCGTACGCACGCTGGACGAGGAATCTCAAATCGGGCACGCCCCATTGAACGATGTAGCTCCACGGCGGGTCCGCATTCAGACTGACCTGCGCGTCCACCCCGTCCTCGGATGCGAGTTCGCCGGCTATCGCCGCCAGGTTTCTGGCTGTAAACGCATGTTGATCGTGCGTCACCTCGAGTTTCCACGAGCGCGTTACACCTGTGACCAGCGCGTTGAAGCCGGCGCGAATGTCATGATGCAATTCACACTGCCACACCATGCCGTCGAAGATGATGGCAGTGGCGCCGTCTACCGTTACTTCAACCAGCAGCGGCTGACCCAGCCATTGATCGACTGCCGGACGCCGGTCGCTGGTCGCACGAAACTCAGCAAAGCACCAGCCGTGCTGGTTCAGCTCATGATGAACTTCCACCGACACCTGCACCAGCTCCGGCGAGGACCCGACCATGGCGCGAACAACGGCTGGCATATAGCGGTGCAATTCCCTTCTCTCAGACACACCTCGACGTATCCACTAAAAGGTTCGCGTCGAAATGTCTGTGCAACTGGCGCCGGAGCAGTTCTCCGAATGACGCGTTGCTTTAGTTGCTCATGCTGACGCTGGCGAAATTGTTGGAATCCAAAGCGGGTTCGATATCCAGAATCAGGAGGTGATTAATCGTGGAATAGGCGCTGAGATCGCTGGCGCCGTCGGTTCCTGCGGCGGTATTCGCCATCGGGTTCTGAGTTTCAAAGCGGCTGATCCAGCCCTTGAACGTGTAACTCGCAAGCGCGTCCTGCTTTGTCTCGTCCTTCCAGTATTCGATCTTGATGTCCCTGATCTTGTCTTTTGTTACAACGTTCGCCATGTTGAACAGTTTGGAAAGCGTTGAGTAGGGAACATTTCCGTCGTCGTGAAAATCCACGTAGACCCGAATATCCGTTTTCAGGCTGCCCATCTCCGGATTTCCCGAGCGATCCTTGAGTGTGCTGAACGCGACCGATGTCGAGACGGCGTCGAATTTTGTGCCGTCAACAGTTACTGTGGAACGGTAGGGCGATGTAGCCAAGATGCCTCCTTCAATGATTACCTCACGCTTTTTCGTGGAAATAACGAATCCGAATGCCCGGACAACTTTAACAATATCGAATATATCGGCGGAATGTAAACGTCAGTTATTTCAGGATAAATTAAAATCTGCCGGGCCTTGTACGCGCGCTCACATCGAAACACTTGGTTAACAGACCCGCATTAGTTGGCCAAATCTTTTGAGAAAAGAATAAAATCACGAACCGCAATTTATGTTAAAGTGCTGATATCTTCGTGCTGATATCTTCCCCGCCGGGGCGGGCGCTCGCCCTCCCGTGAATGCGCGTCGCATTACGAAGTCGGCGGAGAACTGTTGAAGCGGGACGCCGTGGCCGTTCTACCAGTCTTTCAGAAGCTTAGAGGCCGATATGAATTTCAGTCCGTGCTCAGGCAGGGTGGCATGGGCGTCATTTATCGCGCGTACGATCTGCGCGTCAAGCGGCTCGTGGCCGTCAAAACCATTCGGGATACGCCGGATGAAACGGCCCTGCAGCTTTTCGAGCGTGAGTGCCGGATACTCGCTCAGCTGAGCCATCCGAATATCGTCGAAATTTTCGATGTTGGTGAGTTCGAAGAAGCAGGCGCCAGAAAGCCGTATTTCATCATGCCCCTGCTCGCCGGGCGAACGCTCGAGGAAATCATCCGGGACCGTCCGGAGCCGATTCCGGTCGGACGCAGCGTGGACATTCTGAGCCAGGCTTGTCGCGGCCTGCAGGCGGCACACGATCAGGGCCTGCTTCACCGCGATCTGAAACCGAGCAATATTTTCGTGCTTGATGACGATTCGGTCAAAATCATCGACTTTGGCGTGGCGCATATCATGTCCGCAACCGCCACTATTGGGCGGAAAGGGACTCCATATTACATGGCTCCCGAGCAGATCGAGTTGGGGCCCCTGACGTCCAGATCCGATCAGTTCGCGCTCGGCGTGGTCGCATGGCAACTGTTCACAGGCCGGCGTCCCTTCGACGGGCCAACTGAAAGAGAAGTCGTTCGGGCAATTCTGCACCACGTGCCGCCCCCGGCCTCGGCGATTAATCCCGAAATCACCGACAGTCTGAGTCAGGCCGCGGCGAAAGCAATGGCAAAGAAGCCGCAGAAGCGCTGGGAGAGTCTTCGAGAGTTCTCCGGCCTGCTTCAGGTGGCGTACCATAACGGCCGGATTCCCGCGCTGGATCCGGAGCGTTTTCGTCCTCTCCTCGAACGGGCGGCCCGGGCGCTGGATGAGGGAGACGCCGCCTTCGCGGACGAGATTCTGGGTGACCTGGAAGACGAAGGCTGTACCGGCCAGCAAACTGCCGAATTACGGAGCCGGATCGACACAGTCAAGCGCCGGACAATGGTTCAGGAGTTGCTGGCGAGCGCCCGAAAACGATTTCAGGAAGGCGAACTGCCGTTCGCATCGCAAAAAATCGCTGAAATCCTGGCGATTGACGCTGCACACACCGAAGCGCTGGCGCTGCGCGAGGAAGTGACCCGAAGACAGCGGGAAGAGGAGACCGCCCAGTGGCTCCGGATCGCTGCGGAGCACCTGGAGGCCGGGTTATTTGCCGAGGCCCGTAACGCCGCGGGGGAGATCCTCCAGTGCAACAGCGCGGAGGAGCGAGCACACCAGCTTATTGAGGAGATTGATCGCAGAGAAGCAATCCACAATCAGGTGGAGTCCTTCAGGGCGAAATTGCACGACGAAGCCGTCAAGGCGTGGGAAAGTGGCGCCATGGAACTGGCGCTGGCAAAGCTCGAGCGCCTGATGAGCATCGGCAGCGCACCGGACCACAATGCCGACCGCATGCTGTACGATCAGGTCCGCGCCGAGAAGGATCTCGTTCAATCCGCGTACGTGGAAGCCAGACAACAGCTTGCTTCGGGAAATCTGGATGCCGCGCTCGAGTACTGCAACCGGCAACTCGCGCGCTCCCCGGAAAATGCACAGTTCCACGCTCTCCGCGTCGATGTGGAAGAGGCCCGCCGGCAACGCGCTTCCATCGAACTTGCAGAGATCGACCGAAGAGCGGAGGATGAGCCGGATCTCGGCCGGAAAGTGGATTTGCTGCAGTCCGCAGCGTCACGCTTCCCCGCGGACTCCAGGATCCGCGCCGCGCTCGAAGCCGCAACGGACCGCCGCGACCTGGTGCGAAAGCTCGCCGAGGTCGCGCGAAATGCCGAGGAGAACGGCCGCCCGGCCGAGGCACTCGAGAAATGGATCGCCATTCGGAACGCTCACAGTCGGCATCCTCACGCTGAACAGGAGATTGACCGGCTTCGGACCGTATCGACAGAACAGACCAGGCTCGAGTTGCAACAAGCCCTGAGCCTTCGAATTCAACAGCAGATTGAGGACGGCCAAATCGGCGCAGGCGGGGCCAGCCTGCATGAGGCTTGTCGGGAGTTTCCGGGCGACCCCGAGTTCGCTGAACTGGACAAGCTGATCGGCGAGTGGAAGAACCGTCAGGAGCAGGCGCAATCTGTGTTCAGGGATGCGCAGGCGCTTTGGATGGCCGGTCGCCATCAGGAGAGCCTGACGCTGATGCGCGCAGCCCGGCAACAGGACCCGCACAATACTGCGATTCGGTTCGCGCTGGTGGACAGCCTCCTGGAATCAGCAACCGGCCACGAAGCAGGAACCGACTGGTCCGCTGTGCGGATCAGCGCGAACGAGGCGCTCGCGCTCGATCCTGGTTGCGCACGGGCCCGCGAACTGCTCTCTTTGGCCGAGTCGCAGTCGACGGCGGCGAAGCTCCTGCACACAAGGCCATTTCCGGCACGAGAAACGGGCGGCGTGGCGGAAGTGACGCCGCCGAAGCCATCGTCGCGCCTGGAGACTCTGGCGTGGGAATCCGCTTCGCAACAATCAGTTTCGAACGCAGCCGAACCGGCGCCAGCGCCAGGTTGGCGGCCAGCCGGAGGACCCGCTTCGCCAGCAACGAAGCGGGTGACAATTCTTTTTCAGAACATCCCCGGACGCCAGATGCTTCTGGTTGGGGGCAGCGCTGCGGCGATGCTCCTGGTGGCGTTTGCAATTGCTGCCTTGAGGCATGCGCAGCCCCGGCAATCTGTGCCATCGGCCGCAGCGCCCGCGAGTATTCCATTGCATATTCGAACGGCGCCCATTGATGCGGAGATTCGCGTGGATGGGAGAGCAATCGGAAAAGGGGACGCAACATCCGCGCTGCCGCCAGGCAGGCACTACCTCCAGGCATCGCGATCCGGCTACCGCACGGGCAAACGCTTTGTGAACCTGACACGCGCCACTTCGATCGTGAACATATCTCTCATCCCTCAGTTCCCGCTGGACATTCGAACCGACGCGACGGATGCGCAAGCCAGGATTGACGATGGCAGGCCCGGGGACGTCCACGAGGGTCTCCTCGAAGTGCCTGATATCACACCGGGTAAACATCAGATCGTCTTCAAATCGCAACAGAGCGAAGCCTGGTTCTCGTTGGAAACGAGTGACGCGGGGCCCATCATCCAGCCCGGCGCCATAGTCTCGCCGGATGTTCTGGCATTACTGGCAGCAACAGGCCCCAAAGAGCTGATGCTTTACGCCAGCAAAGCGGGGGTACGAGCGGCCGTGGATCATGGGACACCTGCTGTGATCGGAGATGACGGACTACACGTGGCAGGCGTAAAACCAGGAAGCCATCGCATCGAATTGTTCGATCACGGCGATCGCACTGATTTTCCTCTGGAGGTGGGCAATGCTCCCGGTGTTACGGCTTTCGTGCATGCCGGTCTCGCCACGGGAGCCATAACGCTGCACACGGACGAGCCCGGGGCCACCATTCTGGTGAACAGCCGCAAGCTCTCGACGCTGACCCGACAGGGTGACACGCACCTTCTCGGCTTTCCCCCCGGCAAATACAATCTGTCAATTGAGAAGAACGGATTCGAGTCCGTTCCGGTGCAAACGGTTGAGGTGTTCAGCCGCAAGACTGCCGAAGTGCGTTTCGATTTGAAGCGATTGCCGCCACCGGCTTCCCAACTCTACATTTCCGGCGCAGTCGCGGGTGCGGAAGTCCTGCTCGATCACGTCCCGATCGGTACAACGCAGGACGGCTCTTTGTCTCGCGCCGGTATTGCTCCGGGCGATCACTGGCTGGAACTGCGTCACATCGGCTATCGCCCGAAAACGCTCTCGCTGCACTTCGATCCCGGCCAGGATGTTCGTGTTTCGCCCTCCGATATAGCCATGGTTCCGGAATCCAGACCGGCAACGGTCAACCTGAATGTGGTGCCGCCCGAAGCGAAGGTTTCTTTCGGCCATCCTGGCGAACCGCTGCAGGCGGTGGACGCCAGAAAGCCGATAAGTGTGGCCAAAGGTACCTGGGCGTTCAGCGCCACGGCTGATGGATACACACCCCTGAGCACTACAGTGACTGTAGGCGACGGCGAGAGGAAGGATTTGCAGCTCAAGCTGGTCCGCAAAGCGGTGGAAAAACCGGATATGCTGACTGGCTGGCAGCATCGGGAGACCTGGACCAGAGAGGGCACGGGCTACGTTCACGAGGGCGGCGGGTTCGTCCTTTTTGACCCTGCGCCCCTGACCGGATCGATTACGTTTTCCGTGACTCTGCGGAAGACGAAGCGGCTGCGATGGACTTACCCGTTCCGCAATGATCAAAACTACTTCGAATTCGAATTGGGACGAAACTCGTTCTCACGATACCGAATCGATAACGGGAAGCGCACCCGGGTAGAGCACCTGAAGATCGAGGCGGACCCGGAAAAACCGGTATTCATCCAGATCCTGCTCAAGCCAGACAACGTGCGTCACCTCTATTCCACGGACGGCAACCATTGGAGAGAGATTGACAACTGGAACCACCATGGTGAGGCCTTTGATAACGGCCGTTTCGGTTTCGTCCTCCAGGACAAGGAGACCATCGTGCTTTCGCGGTTCACTTATGCACCCTGATTTTTCTTCACGGCCGATCCTCGATACTGCACAGTGAGCGTATAGCTGCGCCCCAGCCCGATGCGTGAGCCACGCCCGAGCCGCACGGGTCTTTGCGGCCGAAGCGCTTGTCCATTGACAAAGGTTCCATTCGAGCTGTTGCAGTCGAGCAGGTAGAGTTTTCCCTTCAGTTGATGGATCTCGCAATGAAATCGGGAGATCGAGTGATCGAGGTCTTTGACGACTATGTCGTTCTGCATCCCGCCTTCCTGCGCAACAGCGCCGATCCGCGTGACCCTGGTTTTCAGCGTGTATTCCTTGCCCTTATCGAGCCCGTCGGAAACGAACAGGTAAGGCGTGTGCCTGCGAATCCGCCTGAACAGCATCCAGAGCCCGGCAAAAAATCCCGCTCCTCCCGCACCGAAAAGCATCCAGCGGATTCGATTTCGCACCTGAAGTCTGTTCCGCAGGATGCTGTCCATACGCATAACGGCAGGGTCGCGTGGAGCAATTCCGCGCGCAACCCTGATGTCTGAGCCGGCCTCGTGCAAGTCACCTCGCAGCAGCGCCCGTTCCGCGCCTTCGAGCGCGTGCTGTTTTGTCGTTTGGCGATTTGCGATCTGCTGTTTCTCTTCTTCCGTCCGGCGCAGCTTCGATTCGGCCTCTTTGTCACGCTGGTCGATTTTTTCTTCTGCTTCCTTTCGGGCGTTGAAAGCCACCTGATTGCTGGGGTCTATCTTCAGAATCTCGTTGTAGATGCTGATTTGCTCTTCGGGCGAATTTCTCGTCAGCGCCTGCTGCATCAACTGGCTGGTCGTCTGTTGGCGCATTTGCTCAGCCGCCTGCTGCCGGGCCAGTTGCTCCACCACCGGATTGGGAGCGGGCGGGGACGGCGGCGCGGCCACCGCACCAGCCGTGATGGAAGGCAGAGTGGCAGGAGGCCGAGGCGATGGAGCGGGAGTGGGGGCAACCGCGGGAGGAGGCTGTGGCTTTGCGGGCGGAGGCGGTTCGCTAAGCGTTGCGATTCGGATGCTGCGAAACTCCTCGTCCGCCGAAGTGCTCATTGCCGCGAAGGCCACCGTTCCTTTACCCACCCTTGCCTCGAGAGCGAGGTTTTGCCCCAGCGGCCGGCGGTCTTCGAAGTCGGTGACCGGGTACCCGTTCACCCAAAGCGCAATGTGCCGCCCGTACGCAGCCACGGTCTCCGTGACGAATTCCCCGTTCGTATACGGGATTCCGCGCGCTGTTCGAAACCGGCTGATGTTCCCCACCGGCTCCTGGCGAGGATTCCCCATCGGCGATTCATATCCGCTGGCAAATTTACCCGCCTGCCCGCGGAGTACGAGCTTCATTTCCCCGCGCTCGTCTTTCCCTGAGTTTTCTTTGCCGGAATTGTCGCGGGATTCGAACTGCAGGATGAAATTGTCATACAGCGTCTGGGTTTCGATCTGCCCGGGTCCCCTGGTACCGTGGATCAGACCGCCTTCGACCGACCATTCTGAATGTTTGTCCTTGTGTCCCGACGAACCCGGCAACGGGATCATCAGGATCTTGTGCGGTCCCTGTTTCTGTTGCTCCTGTGGCTCGGTGAGTTTCCAGCCGTCCAGATTATTGCCGTTATAGAGGGCTTTCATGTTCAACGGCCGCAGACGAACATTTCGAAATTCCGCCTTGGCGCCCGTTGCGCTGTAGAGCCCGATATAACCGAGCGAAGAGCGCGAAGTCACAGCATCGAGCGCAACCTGTCCATCGATGCGGACGGTAACGTGGCTTCCCGACGCCAGCACGTCAAGAGCGCTCCAGTCCTTCCCGTGTTCCACGCGCAGCGCCGTCTGCTCACCAACCAGACTGCCGGGCGGATGGTACGGGTCATGATCATCCAGTTCCAGCCGGCTGGCGTCTTCCAGCTTCATGGATGCAGGAATCCTCAGGTAGACACCGGCGCTGCCTGTGACACGGAATTCAAGGTGCAGTTCGAAGTCGGCGAAAGGAACGTTTGTACGCAGTGTGGCGGTGTCCCCGCTCTCGGCGCCGAGCACTCCGTTGGTTGCCTTCCAGGCAGACCGCCCGATAGATGTCCAGCCGAACAACGAATCGCCGTCAAACAGCTGGATCCACCCCTGCCGTGTATCGCGATAGTCTGGCGAGGCTGAGATGCAGAGAGTGCCCGAACACGCCAGCGCAAGTGCCACCAGGCGTCCCCGCATATCTATCCGGCGGCAGCGCAATTCGTGGCGGAGATTGTCAGCTCATCGGTCGCAACATCGATCGCGATGGTCGCGCCTTCCTCAAGTTCGCCGGCAAGCAGCGCCGCTGCGAGCGGCGACAGCACCAGTTTCTGGAGCGTCCGGCCGACAGGCCGCGCGCCGTATGCCGGATCCCAGGATTGTTCCGCAAGCCACGCGGTCGCGCCTGGGCTCGCCTCCAGGCGCATTGAGCGATCCTGTGTCAACTGCCGGGATACCTGATCCAGTTGCATCGTCACGATCTTTCCCACCTGATCCATCGACAAGGCGTCGAACACCACAACCTCGGAAATTCGATTGAAGAACTCAGGGCGCAGACGGGATTTCACCGTCTCCAGAAACGTTGCCCGGCGCTGCTCCGGGCCGCCTTCCATCTCGCTCGCCTCGCGAGCTCCCAGATTGGATGTGAATATCACAGTCGCAGTGGAGAAATCGCAAAAGCGGCCTTTGGCATCAGTCAGGCGGCCGTCGTCCAGCACGCCCAGCAGCAGGTCGAGGACTTGAGGATGCGCCTTTTCGATCTCGTCGAAGAGCACGACGGAGTAAGGCCTGCGGTGGATCTGTTCAGTCAGAAACCCGCCCTCATCCGAGCCCACCAGACCCGGGCGCGACCCAATGAGACCTGAAACGGCGGACGTGTCCTTGTATTCGCCCATATCAATCCGGATCAATGCGGCCTCATCATCGAACAACGCTTCCGCCAGAGCCCTGGCCAGTTCTGTCTTCCCGACCCCTGTGGGCCCGACGAAGAGGAACGAATCAGGCTTGCGGCCGATTCGCAGACCCGTGCGCATGCGCCGGCTGGCTTCGGCTACGGCTGTCACGGCCTCGCGCTGCCCAATAACGCGCACGCCGATTCTTTCTTCGAGCCGCAGCAGACGCTCCCCTTCGCTTTCGAGAATCCGTTGAATCGGAACTCCGGCGCGTTCTGCAATCACCTCGGCAATATGCTGGCCGGTTACGGCATCCGGCACTGCATCGCCCGGAAGTTCCGCCAGTTCGCGCTCGAGATCAGTGCACTGTTGCTCAAGATATTTCAACGCCCCGTAGCGGATCTCCGCAGCCCTGGTCACATCTCCGCAGCCCTCCGCGCTGGCCAGCAATTGCTTTTGCTCCGAAATCGCCCGCCGCGTTTGCATCAGACGGTCGAGCACGGCTTTGCGGGCCGACCATTGGGCAATCGCCTGCCCCACACGCGGCTTCAGTTCCTGAATTTCCCGCGTCAGCAGGTCGATCGCGCTTCGATCCTCCGCACGGGCATTCATCGCCATCAGTTCCTCCTCCTTGCGAACCAGCAGCCGCTCCAGGCTGTCGATCTCGCGAGGTTTCGATTCCCGTTCCATCCGAAGACGCGCCGTGGCTTCGTCGATGGTGTCAATGGCTTTGTCGGGAAGAAAGCGGTCGCGGAGATAGCGTCGCGAAAGGTGTACCGCTGCGTGCAGGCTCTCCTCTGTCAGACGGACAGAGTGAAACTCTTCGTAGCGCGCGCGAATGCCACGCAGAATTGCGATCATGGTTTCGTCGTCTGGTTCTCTGACGTCCACGATTGCGAATCGGCGGGCCAGAGCGCCATCCTTCTCGATGCGTTCGCGGTATTCATCCCAGGTTGTGGCGCCCACGCAGCGAAGTTCCCCGCGGGCCAGTGCGGGTTTCAGAATGTTCGCCGCGTCCATGCCACCTTCCACGCCCCCGGCGCCCACGAGTGTGTGCAGTTCGTCGAGGAACAGAATGATCTCGCCTTTGCGCGCCCGGACCTCGTCCACGACACCCTTGATTCGTTCTTCAAATTCGCCGCGGTATTTGGCGCCGGCCACCATGGCGGCAAGATCGAGGGCAAAAACACG